>NZ_LR699120.1:0-300000 GCF_902459485.1 Aquicella siphonis | reverse complement strand
GATCAATATCGGCGCCTTTGAGAACAGCCGCATGATAGGCCAACAGCTGCAGGGGAATCGCGTAAATAATCGGCGCGAGCAGCTTGGGAACATGCGGCATGTGAATGACGCTGATGCCGTCACGGTTTTCCATGCCTGTCTGCCCGGTCGTCAACAAGACAATGTTGCCGCCTCGTGACAGGATTTCTTCAAGACTGGATTTCATTTTTCCAATCATGTCGTCATTGGGAGCAAGTGCGACGATGGGAATGCTGTTGTCAATCAGCGCAATGGGGCCATGTTTAAGCTCGCCTGCAGGAAAAGCCTCGGCGTGAATATAGGAAATTTCTTTGAGTTTTAATGCGCCTTCCATCGCGACAGGAAATTGGATGCCGCGACCGATGAAGAAGCAGTTTTGTTTGTGCTCTAGCCCTTTGGCAATTTTTTGGATTGCGGCATTTAATTTCAACACTTCTTCCGCATAACCCGGCATGGCGCGTAACTCTCTTATCATGTCGGTTTCTTTCAGCGCATCTAATGCGTGAGCATGTCCTAATGCAATCATCAGCATAAATAATGCTTCTAACTGGCAGGTGAAGGATTTCGTTGAGGCAACACCTATCTCAAATCCGGCATCAATCAGCAGCACGAGGTCGGACTCGCGAACCAGCGAACTTTCAGCCACGTTGCAAATAGATAAGGTGGCGAGATAACCACTGGTTTTGGCCAGGCGCAGCCCGGCGAGGGTATCAGCGGTTTCACCGGATTGTGAAAGAGTAATAAATAAGGTGCCAGGCTCGATAATATGATTTCTGTATCGATATTCGCTGGCAATTTCCACTTCACAGGGAATTCTAATGATTTCTTCAAACCAGTATTTGCTCACCAGTCCCGCATGATAACTGGTGCCGCAGGCAATAATCTGAATACGTTTTGTCCTCCTGAAAATATCCGCCGCATTTACGCCAAACGCTTCTGCCATCACCTGATGCGTGGTCATGCGGGATTGAATGGTTCTGGACATGGCATCAGGTTGTTCGAATATTTCCTTCAACATGTAATGGGGGTATTTACCTTTGCTGGCAATTTCATGATTGGACGGAATCTTGTGACTGGGCCGATTCACTTTCTCGCCATTGATGCCGTATATGGTGACAGTATCGCTCGTGATGTCTGCGACATCGCCGTCTTCAAGATAGATGACTTGGGTGGCAACGGGACGCAGGGCCAGTGTATCAGAACTGATGAATGTTCCCTCTTCACCCAAACCAATCACCAGCGGACTGCTGAATCTTGTTGCAAACAGCCGCCCTGGCTCGTCCTTGTTGATCACGCCAATGGCATAGGCACCTTTTAGCTGCTGAATCAGAGAGCGGACTGCCGTGAGTGTATCCACGCCTTGTCTGATTTTCTGGTGGATTAAATGAGCGATGAGCTCTGAATCTGTATCAGATGTGATATGGCATCCTTCTGAGAGCAGGCGGTGACGCAATGATTCATGATTTTCTATAATGCCATTATGCACTATGGCGATGGCGTCGCCGGCGGTATGCGGATGAGCATTATTTTCGCTGGGTCTGCCGTGCGTTGCCCAGCGTGTATGGGCTATCCCTGTGTTACCGTCCAAAGAATTTTTTCCGACTTCGTCAATGAGTACCTGAACTTTACCCGCGGTGCGAATGCGCTGCAGCTGTTGGTTCGGGCTGATTACCGCTATGCCTGCTGAATCGTATCCGCGGTACTCCAGCCGTTTCAAGCCTTGGAGCAAAAGGCCGGAAACGTTCTGCGTTCCCACCGCACCTATGATTCCACACATGAGCGTCATCCCCAATTATATGAAAATATGTGAAATTAATCAGAGAGGCTTGGCATAGAGAAATCTGTTTGCCTCTTCTTAATCATAGCACTGAATATACTGTGCCAGGTATGAGGGAACATGCGCCAATTCAAAACATGACGCGGACAGAAAAACGCGATTCCTTTTGCCTTGAGCATCTGTATCTGTTCTGCCGGTGAGTTGGCGGTTTCATCAGGATTGAGCGACACGACCGACCGGATGGGAATGCTGACGCTCAAGATCATACGTGATTCAATATACAGCAGTCTCTTTAGAGGCACTCTGTGAAATTTCGGGGATATCCTTGAACTGTGCTAATTTTCTATCCTGTTTTCTTTGTTCCAAACGCTGCCATTATCCCTGGTAAAACTGGTATTGATTAGTGCCGGACTCTTTGGATGCGTACATGGCTGAATCGGCGTGTTTCAGCAGTTCAATGGTATCGTTTCCATCTTGTGGAAAAATGGCAATGCCGATGCTGATGCCTGATTGGAGTTCGTGTCCCATAATAAGAAACGGCTGTCTCATTTTGTCCAGAATTTTCCTTGCTACACTCTCTGCGTCCAGCGCATTATTGATCTCGTTCAATACAATGACAAATTCATCGCCGCTCAGACGTGCGATGGTGTCTTCCTTGCGCAGCGAAAGGCTTAAACGTACTGCGACAGCTTTAAGCAACTCGTCTCCGATGTCGTGCCCCAGCGTATCGTTGATATGCTTGAATTTGTCCAGGTCCAGAAACATGACGGCAAGAATATGATGGTGTCGCTTAGCCAGGGCGATGGCATGATTTAACCGGTCGATCAGCATGCGGCGGTTGGGAAGGCGGGTTAGTGAATCATGATAGGCAAGCTGGCGGATTTTATCTTCCATGAGTTTTCGTTCAGTAATATCTTCTACCTGAGAAATGAAAAATAAGGGGTCATGTGTCAAAGAGTCACGTTGCAGAGACACGGTAAGCTGTACCCAGATAATTTTTCCATCTTTGCGGATATAGCGCTTGTCCAGATGATAAGACTGGATTTTTCCCTCTGTTAATTGTTTTAACCGAACCAGGTCTGTAGACAAATCATCCGGATAAGTAATCTGCTGAAATGACTTTTTTTCAAGTTCATTTTTGGGGTAACCCACTATCTGACAAAGTGAATGATTGACTTCGATGAATTGGCCGTCAAGCGCGACAATGGCCATGCCTATCGGCGCGATGTCCATGGCGTTTCGAAACTGTTCTTCGCTGATCTGCAGTGCTTTTTCAACTTTTTTTTGCTCTGTTATGTCGAACATGGTTGCTCGGCTCATGATCAGGCTGCCGTCGGGATGCTGTTTCGCGTGAGCGTTATAGAGAACGATCAGTGACGTGCCGTTCTTTCGAGTCAGATGCATTTCCTGGTTTTTTAGCGAAGCCCATTTTGTGGGATGTTTGAAATGCTTGCCCAAGGTTTGGCGGCTTGAATCTGCTAACAGATCAAACAGCTTCATTTTACCCATGATTTCGTCGCGTTGATATCCAAGCCATTCCAGTTCGGTATCGTTCATACGGATGAAGATACCCTTATCGTCAAGGGAGTGATAACCGCAAGGCGCATGATTATAGAGATCTTCGATCTCATCATGTGATTTTTGCAATTTCATTTCGGCGGTTTTCCGCCGGATGTCGGCTTTCATGAGCATATGGGAAACGAACAGAATCATGATGAGATAAATGGCTGTAATCGTGATGAATGAGCGGGATATTTGCGGCATGAAATCATACAGATTTGCCTCATGGCTATAAATCCATAAATTACCAAAAATGACCGGAATCAAGACAACCAGTGGAACCAGCCAGCGCGCAACAATGCCACCGGTGGTGTCGCTGATAAAAAGCGACATGATGCCTTTTTCAGGGCGAATGCAGAATAGCGCGGCGGCAACGAATGTGAAAACAATAGCGATATAAACCGTTGATTGTGAATATGTCAAGGACTGGAGCGGCGCATTAATCTGGGACCCGGTGCCAGAGATAATGGATAAGCCATATAAACCGACAATGAAACTGCTGGCCTGGACCATCCAGTCAGTATGCCGCATATCCAGTAATACCAGAGCCAGCCCGATGAACACAATGCTAATAAAGATTCCAGGCAAAGTTTGGATAAATGAATAGCTAGAACCTGAATTTGTCTGGCTTGTCCGTATAAGTTCCCCTAGATGAAAATTCTGCCCTGTCACATATTCCGCGAGAGGAATCAGTCCAAGTAAAAGAATAATCACGCCAATCAGTTTTCCGGTCATATTTAAGATAAGACGGTCTCTGGAAAGGGGGCTGGCTTGCAGCAAGAGTGACATACCGGTCAAAACAAACACCGCGGAGATGCCGGGTTTTATCGAGGCCAAGCTTGGAAGGAAAGAGCGGGCCGCCGGCATGTGTGGAATCCATACGATGAGCGCAAGCAAGCCCATCAGGCAAATGAGTAAACCCAGCAGCAAGGAAGCTTTTTGGAAAGCCGAGACAAGCCGCATGTTTAGATATTGACCCATGGGTTCTCCCTCTTGCTGCATTACATTAAATGTGTAACCAGGCAAGGAAAGCATGATGAAGTATATGATTATTATAAATCATGACGGTACAAATTAATGGTTTTGATGCCGGGGTCTGAAGGCGGGAATTGTATTCAATGCAATGATATAATATGAAAATAAGAGACTGGTCACTTTAATTAGGGCGTCGGCGGACCAAGGGGCGTATTTTAACTCATATGGAAAAAGTCTATAATTCATGAACATACATGAGGCGGAGGAGTCGGGTGCATGAGTGCCACCGGAGGGGCTGAGCTGGATGCGAGAAAACACATCATTACGTTTATTGCCCTGATTGGCATGCTGATTTCCGGCTTAAGCGTTGATATCTATGCTCCATCCTTGCCCGCGGTGACGCAGTATTTTAATGTTGACAAAGGGCTTGTCCAATTCAGTATTACCACTTACATGATAGGGTTCGGGCTGGCGCAATTGTTTGCCGGCAGTTTCTCTGACAGCCTGGGACGGAAAAATCCATTGATTATTGCTATTTGCTTATTCAGCCTTATTTCATTTCTGATTCCATATTCACAATCCATATATCAGCTGCAATTGTTGCGGCTATTGCAGGGTGTTGCTGTCGCGTGTGTCAATGTGCCAACCCGGGCGATTATTGCCGATTTATATGAAGGACCTGAATTTTATAAAATGATGAATTACGCTACCATTGCTTGGGCGATTGGTCCAATTATCGCGCCGGCGATTGGCGGCTATTTGCAGCATTATATTGGATGGTACGCATCATTCTATTTCCTGGGTGGATATGGTGTTTCATTACTGCTGCTGAATCTTTTTTTTCTGCCTGAAACCATCAAGAACAGACGCCCGTTTAACGGCAGGGAACTCCTCTACTGGTACTGGACTTTGCTGCACGATCGCAGTTATCTTCTTGGCATAGTCTGTCTCGGACTGCTCTATGCCATGTTAATACTGTTTGGAGTGGTTGCACCCTTTCTGATACAAAACGTATTGAATTATTCGGCGGTCCATTTCGGGTATATGGCTTTGCTGATAGGACTCGCATGGTTTTTTGGAAATATCACTAACCGCTTCATGATCCATATCAGAATTGAGAAAAAGGTGAAAATCAGTTTGATGATCATGTTAATGGTAACCTTGGTCATGCTGAGTTTCGCCTTAAAGGATACCATCAGTATTTATGACATCATACTGCCGACGATATTCCTTTATTTTCTTGGCGGGCTGGTGTTCCCAAATCTATTTGCGCAGAACATTGCGATTTTTCAGCATATCGCGGGTTATGCGAACGGGCTGATGGGTTCTTCTGTCGTGCTTATCGCAGGTGTGGGCAGCGCTGTTGGCATCATGCTTAAATCACACTCCCAGGTTCCGCTGACCTTGGCGTATTTATCCATTACAATGATATGCTTGCTGTGCAGTTTTTTGGTTACATACAGGGAATTGGCGACAATCAAGAGCAGCATCGTCGTCGAATAGAAAGGCGGTTAAAATGCCGGGGATTTTTCTGGGATAATGGTATTTATCACTGAATAATGGATACTCACGGGATGGATTATGAGAGATACCGAAAATGAATTTGTAGACGACCCTTATGACGGGTATGCGTCTTGTCCTGACACCAGCCGTGCCTACCATCATTCGTCACATGAAAATCAGCTTCGCTGGATGCAAAAAAGCGAACAAGTCATCCAGGAGTTCATGGATAATTTGTTTTCATTTAATCATTTTCATGATGCATTCGCTCATCTTGCCCGCCAACGACATGAGATCGCGTTCGAACTCAAGCAAAAGTCGGAAGAAGGGCAGACAGATAATTATGGGTCGTTCCGAAAGGAAGATGATCATTTTCGTCAAATTATTTCAGCCGGTGACGGAGAACAATTCTGGAAATGGCAAAAAACTAAAATCTTTGATCTCACCCGTGAGCTCATCGCGCCATTGAGAATGGATTCGGCGAACAAGATGGATAACAGGAATTATTTTGAAAATGACATCCTAATTTGCCTTAGGGAAAAAGTGGTGGTGGACGAAAATGATGCCACTTATTATTGCATCACCATCAAATTTCCCAAGGATGATATGATACCTGCCGGCATTCAGCATGCTGCGACGCTGACGCAGATTGAATTATTTGATTTTGATCATCATTCCAACCGCGATATGATCCGTATTGAGTATACACCTGTTGACAGGGAGAATACGCAGGGGCACTTGCAAATCGCAGACATATATTACCAGGCGCTGCTTGCCTGGCGGCCAGCAAACGGTGTGACGCGATATCTGGAATTGTCAGCCAGACTGGCCTATCTCCTGGCCCATTTATTGCTTGTTAAACAGGGAAATTCGGGAATTGTCGAGTGGATGCTTCGCGGTATTGCGTTCAAGAACGGGCTGGCTTTGGGAAAATTTAATCGTGCAGAGGGTATTAGCTGGGATTTCAAAGCCATTTTGACCCCTAGTCAGCCACAGTATCTTGACTGGTTTTCAACATCTTTGTTCTCAGGCTGGGCATTGATAGATTATGCAAACCCATTGCCGAGATTTTCTTACCATTATCATAAATCCACCTGATCAAGCTGCAGGGTTTCCTGCCGGGTTTATCGTATTCAGAGGTTATTTTTGATATGATGTCGCGACTTTTTATTTGATCCGGACATATATCATGCGCCAATCATTGATTATCTCCCTGTTGTTTTTCCTGATGGTCTTGAATACAACCGCTGCAGCTGTGCAGCCTTACATGGAGCCGCTTGCTGTGAGTCAAATGATTGACAGAATGGCAGTTTCACACCAGCGCAAACATGATATTCCGGGAATGGCGATAGCGGTTTATTACCAGGGACGAGATTATTTGCATAATTACGGACTCGCAAATGAAACACGGAACACCCTGGTGACAGAAAACACCTTGTTCGAACTGGCTTCGATTACCAAGGTATTTACCGCCACTTTACTCGCGATGGAAGTGCAAACCGGAAGTGTACATCTGGATGATCCTGTCGTGAGATATCTGCCTGGTTTATCCACAACGAAAAACCTTCCGATTGATCATGTTACGCTGCGGGAGCTCGCGACGCATTCTTCAGGCTTTCCGCGAGATGTGGAAGGGCTGGGTATCAGCAAGGGAAGGGATGATACCCTGATTTACGCTTTGAAAACATGGCGTCCCAGCCGCCCCGTCGGATCACATTATCAGTATTCCAATATCGGATTTGGTTTGTTGGGCAAGGCGCTTGAGAATGCAGCGCACGCGAGCTATCAAGACCTGCTGAGAAAAACGATTACACAGCCGTTAGAAATGTCCCATACCCTGATTAATGTGCCTGATACAGGATTCCCGCGCCAGGCCCGGGGATACCGTGCCAATGGGATGCCTGCGCCTCATTATGTGCCGTTAAATCTCCTGGGTGGCGGTGCGCTGCGCTCTTCTTCTTCTGATTTATTGAAATTTATGAAGGCATATTTGGGCGTCCCCGGCGCGCCTGTTTCAAAGAACTTGTTCTTAGCATTACAGCTTGCCGTCAGCCCGTTTTATAAGGTCAATTCCCGCTTTGACATGGGACTGGGCTGGCAGCGTGTTACCCGCTCCGGTAAAGTTTATATTACGAAGAATGGAATGAATCAGGGATTTAATACATTTATCGGTTTTGATCAAAAAGACAAATTTGGAGTCGTTGTCCTGACTAACAAGCGTGACGGCAAGGCGGAAACCCTTGGCACAGTTATTCTGGACCGCCTTGCTGCCGGGCGCTGAAACTCATCTTAAGTCTCGCTTCGCTACACCGCGAAGAATTGTCTGTTTCCAGTGCGGCCGCCGCCTCGCATAGCGAAGCAATATCGAGTCTTGAGACGAGTCCCGGGAAAAACCGCATGCGGTATCCACCCTGTTCAGGTATACCGGCGTGCATCATGCGGCGACGGGGAGTCAGGCGGGGATGCATTAGAGCCGTTTTTCCCTGATACGCTTTTGAATAACAAGGTTCCGGTGATGGCAAGCCCGGCTATCAAAAGTCCGGTCAAGCCCATGGCGGCAGTTAATTCTTTGTGCTCAAGTGGAAAAGCCAATATTTTTCGGATCATATCTGGTTCGGATGCTCGCGAGGAAGGCGGATCAATCGGGCAGGCAGCTTTCTTCATGACATCTTGTATCCATCCGCGATAGTTAGAGTTGACGTAATCGCAGGCAGCGGTAAATTTTTCCTTTTGCTTTTCGATCTGATCGGCAAACCTGAGTATGGCAAAATGATTTACCGCGCCAACAAATGCGCAAATCAGGCTGCAATTGTCTATTTGATCCAGATATTTTTCCCAGTCCAGCAAGACCACGATTTCTTTCTTGATTTTTCCCTGGTCATCCAGTAGTTCCCTGCGCGCCTTGTCCGCGATCGCGCTTTCCCAGAGTCGCAGTCTGGTTTTGTCATCCTGGCTGTCCAGATGAATTCCATTGTCAGATAGGCGAACAGTCCTGATTTCAGAGAATATTTGTTGAAACTGGTCAGACAAGGTATCCAATTCTTCTGGTGTCACGAGTGATGGAAACTCATCGAATACGCGTGAAACAATACGGCTTCGGATTTTCGCCTGGCTGGATTGGCGGCAGAGGGTCATGACTTCAGGGTTGGTAAAGTCCTCGGTCAGGATGTCAATGAAGGTCAGTCGTGGAGAAGACATATGGGAAGTCCATTTCAGTTCGGTTTAGCCATATTAAACCATATCTGATGGAGAATGCGCGAAACAATTAAAACAGGCTGGATGGTGCTTTGCCGCCCGACATCAGTTCTGCCGGATGGCAGCATGGAAACTGATGTGTAAGCATTTCTGGAAATGCGATCAAATTTTGTTTTTCCTGCCGGCTCAGCGTCTTGATATGGCGTTCAACCTGCATGGCGCCAGATTTGCCCGCAGCGATTCGCCAGCATTGAACAATGCGTAAGGGTTTGAAACTACGAGTAAATTTGCATTTAAGCGTACCGGCGGCATGTTCTTTCAGCCGCCGCGCGAGGTTGGTTGTGTAGCCGGTATAATAAGCTCCATTTTCACAGAGCAAAATATATACATAGCAACCTGACTGATCCATTGTGTCCCCTGATATGATATTTACAGACTAAGCTTAAACTTTGTGTTAAATTACATCATATCTCATAGCGTATTCTGATTTAATTCATCATGAAATTAAAAAGGGATGGTTTTTGAGGTATTACATCAATTTAAACTAAAGGTTAATTTATATGTCAGCTCGTGAAAGAGGAACCGTTAAGTGGTTCAACAATGATAAAGGTTTTGGTTTTATTCAACGTGAAAATGGCCCGGACGTGTTTGTGCATTTTCGTGCTATCAATAGTGATGGCTACCGTTCCTTAAGCGAAGGACAACGGGTAGAATTTACTGTTGCTCAAGGACAAAAAGGTCCACAAGCAGAGAATGTTACTGTCGTTGAATAATCCCGACAGTTTCTGCGATTGACACAGTCGCTGGTGCGTGACGCATCAGCTACCTGAAACTTGTAAGCAGGCCTGCCATGTCTTGGCGGGCCGCTTAGCATGATGTGCTGTATCCTAATTTTGAATAATACCAATACACCTTATACCAACCTGGATCCCAGTTTGATCATGGACGCGATCGAAAGCCTGGATTATCGCTGTTCAGGCAGTTTATTCGCATTAAACAGTTATGAAAACCGTGTTTACCAGGTCGGCATCGAAGATCGTGCGCCTCTTATTGTCAAATTTTATCGGCCTTTTCGCTGGAGTGATGCTGCAATCATAGAAGAGCATCAATTCGCTATCGAATTGGCGGCATGCGATATTCCCGTGGTGGCTCCTTTGGAGTGCGGAACTGGAGAGACGCTGCATCGGTACCAGGGTTTTCGTTTTGCCCTGTTTCCAAGGCAATCGGGGCGCTCATTGGAGCTGGATAATCTCGAGCATCTGGAATGGATGGGACGCTTCATCGGGCGTTTGCATGCGGTAGGCGCTTGCCGGCCGTTTCAGCACCGCATGGAGTTGAATGTGGAGACTTATGGCCATGCTCCCTACCGGTTTCTGGTGGATAATCAGTTTATTCCTTTCGAGCTCAGACATAATTTTTGTCTTGTGCTGGATCAATTGCTGGCCAAGACGGCACAGTGTTTTGATGAAGCCGGATGTTTTTCAACTTTGCGTCTGCATGGTGACTGCCATGCGGGAAATGTGCTATGGAATGACAAAGGCCCGCATATCGTTGATCTGGATGACTGTCTGACGGGTCCTGCGATACAGGATATCTGGATGCTGTTGTCGGGCAGCGCGGAACAGGTTGAAGTACAACTGGACAGGATTCTTGACGGGTATTGTGAGTTTTATGACTATAATCCGCGTGAACTTCACCTGATTGAACCGCTGCGGACTCTGCGGATGATTCATTACGTGGGGTGGCTTGCAAAACGCTGGGAAGACCCAGCGTTTCCTCTCAATTTCCCTTGGTTTAACACACCGAGGTACTGGCAGGATTTCTTGCAAAACCTCAATGAGCAAAATGCCTTGCTGGATCTCTCACTGGATAAGATGCGTCATCCTGAACAATAAATAAATGCGTTATCCGGTGGTCTGATATGAGTTATTTGCCTCGTTTTTCCTTTTTAGCGGCACGTTTTTCCTTCAGCGTCTTAGTGGGCTTTTTTTTCTCTTCTTTCTTGCTTTCTTTTGATTTGGCCATACTTTTCTCCTATTCAAGTTTAATGTAGGCAATATATTATTTGATTGCCTCGCGCTGTTGTCAATGAGCAGACAAGACGGTGATGCTCGAGGCTGTACGCAAGACAGGACAGGCAAGATTAGCAGGATTCGCTGCAATAATAATTTAACAGAATTGAATATTGGCCGGATGATATGGTAGAAGAGCGACAGGGCTTTGATGTCAGTCCAATAACAATTGGAGAGATGCGCATGATGAAAGACAAAGTAGTTTTTATTACAGGTGCTTCCAGCGGGATAGGCGCTGCCTGCGCCAGACGGTTTGCCAGAGAAGGGGCGGGGCTTTTACTCTGTGCGCGGCGGCTTGATGTACTAAATGAACTGGCGTCCGAGTTGCGTGCGCAATTTGATGCAGAGATCCATACCTTCCAGCTGGATGTCCGCTGCGCGGATGAGGTGAAAAAGGCTTTAGCCGGCCTGCCTTCAGAGTGGCGGCAGGTGGATATTTTGTTAAATAATGCCGGACTGGCGGCGGGACTGGATACGCTTCAGGAAGGCGATATTCAAGACTGGGAAGACATGATCGACACTAACGTCAAAGGACTGTTGTATGTCACGAGAGGAATATTGCAGGGCATGGTCGAGAGAAATGCGGGGCATATTATTAATATTGGTTCTATTGCCGGCCATACGGTCTATCCAAAAGGCGCTGTCTATTGCGCTACAAAATTTGCTGTTAACGCCTTGACGCAAGGTCTGCGCATGGACTTGTTCGGCAAAAAAATTCGTGTCACCACGATTGATCCTGGCGCGGTGGAAACAAACTTCAGTCTCGTCCGCTTCAAGGGAGACAGCCAGCGTGCTTCAGCGGTTTATGAAGGAATGGATGCCTTGTCAGCGGAGGATATAGCTGACACGGTGTACTATTGCGCGAGCCGTCCTCCGCATGTGAATATCAGCGAAGTAATTATCATGCCTACGGACCAGGCAGCTGCAACCATGGTGGCAAGAGCGACTTGACTACACAGGGCGGGAGAGTGTCGTGCTGGACAAGTTTGAAAGCCGAGTGGTTACTTTACTGCGTGACAGACTGGTTTGCAGGGTTTTTCTTTTCGATTTTGATAGTGTAGATGAATGGCCAGTTTTTACCGGTCACTAACAGTGTATCATCGCTTTGATTATACGCAATTCCATTTGCGATGCAGTCTGATACGACAGGCGGGCAATTTCTGTGTGTGTAAAGCTGTTTAATATTGATCCAGCCGGTTACTTGGCCTGTCTGAGGCGAGATCATGATGATGATATCTGTAGGCAAGACATTGGCGTAAATACTGCCATTAACATATTCAAGTTCATTCAGGGAGCTGATTTTGTAATTTTGCGCAGCGACGGTAAGCGTACGCATTGTCTTAAAGGATTTAGGATCAATGAAGAATAAGGTAGAACTACCATTGCTCATGATAAGTTGCTGATCATCATTGGTTAATCCCCACCCGTCCGTCTGATAATGAAAGGTGTTCTGGATGGAAAACGTATTTTTATTATAAACAAATCCGGTTCTTTCCTTATAGGTAAGCTGATACACCAGGTCGCCGATGACCGCGATTCCCTCCGCGAAATATTGAGGCGGAAGCGTGTATTCCTGCAGGACTTTCCCTGTCATCATCTCTATTTTTCTTAATTTGGATTTTTTATATAATCCGGTACTCTCATAAAGATAGCCGCCATCGATCAGAAAACCCTCGGTAAAACTGGTTTTGTCATGAGGGGAGGTAGTGATGACCTGATACTGATATTCCGGTACATGCGCGTTTTTTAAGGTTTGTTCAAGGAGAGTGTGTGCCTCCGAGGGAGCGAATTCATTTTTGACAGCTCCCTTGCCTTTGCAAGCCATGAAAACGAATAGGGAAGCGGCAAGAACACAGAAAGAAAGGATAATTTTTATCATTCGTTTGTTCAAGACATGTCCTCATAAGCTGTAAAAAGTGTGAGAGATGATTTGAAATCCTTAAGACAAAAATCCTTTCCAGCCTTGGCAAACCCGCGTCTTGCAGCCGGCTTCGCAAGGCCACGAATCGCTGCCGCGGGCGCGATTAACATTCATTCATTGTCTTGGCTGGTTCGTCAAATAGCATATATTGAACAGTCCTTGCATTACAAGCCTCCGAAAAGGCGTCTTGGTATAAAACCATGTTACCATGTCATTGAATACTTTGATGAGACTCGGGACATAACTCCGGAGAATGTAATGAAATTGAATAATAAGGTATTGCTGGGTATTGCCTTGGTATGGTTGATGTTTTTGATCGCGGCGTACGCCGGGTCTCGTCTGTATATGCTTGACAGCTACTTAGTGCTTGAACAGGAAAAGGCAAATCGTGATCTCGCGCGCATTGATCAGTCTCTGGATCAATTACACAATTCCCTGCGGACTTTTACTTTTGACTGGTCACATTGGGGTGAAGTTTATGCGTTTATGCAAGGGAAGAACGCGGCGTTTGTTCGCAACAACTTCAATCTGGCCACATTTATTGCTTCTGACATCGATTTCCTGACTTATTGGGATAAACACGGCAAGCTGTTGGCGGGAGCGGCCATTGACTCACGTAATGAGCGGTTCATCCCCTATCCGGCAGGTCTGGAAGAATATCTATATCCCGGTAGTTTTTTGCTTGATAATGATACGAAAAATACCCTTTTGAGCAGTTATATTTCTCTGCCGGAGGGCATCATGATGCTTGCTGTCAACGATGTGACAGACGGTAAAATCACTACAACACCGATTGGTAAATTGATAGCAGGACGATTTTTGTCTGACAAGATGATGCAAACCATGCGGAAAATGACGCAGCTTGATCTGGAATTACTGCCTGTAGACACGAATGCTGGTTATGCTGATCCCGTGATGCTCAAAAATGCAATTGCCGGCCTGGCGGATAATCATTTCATTAAAATCACGGATGATAAAACCTTACAAGGGTATGTTATTCTGCGTGATTTCAATGGCCGCCCTCTGGCGCTGATACGCATGACAGCCCCGCGCGGTATTTACATGAGTGGGCAGAAAACGACATATTATTTTCTTGCCATTTTTGTGGCATTTGGGATATTGGCTTCACTTATTCTGATGATATTCATCCGACTCCTGGTCATTAGGCGGCTGGAAAACCTGGATCGCGGTGTCGCAGATATCAGTGCAAATAACCGTTTTGACAAACGCGTATGGGCGTCTGGAAATGACGAATTATCCTCTGTCGCCAGGCAAATTAATAAGATGATGGGTGTGATTCAAGCTTCACAGGAGGCTTTGGAATGCCGGGTTCTGGAACGAACACAGGAATTGCAGCTTGCCAATGAAAAACTCAGGGCTGAAATTCATGAGCGTTTATCCATGGAAAATGAGCTGCTGGTTCACAGGGAACATCTCGCCCGCCTTGCTCATTATGACAGCCTGACTTCGCTGCCTAATCGGATTTACTTCAACCAGCTCCTAGATCATGAAATCAGTATAGCAGCGCAGGAAAACGGAAAATTTGCGGTGTTGTTTATTGATCTGGACCGGTTTAAAAACATTAATGATGCCTTTGGCCATCAAGTGGGCGATCGTGTTTTGAATGAAGTAGCTAAGCGTATGAAGGCAGTATTGAAAGAGGACGATTTACTGGCGCGTCTTGGAGGAGACGAATTCATCATACTGTTAAGAGCGGTGACTGGCCGCAAAATGACGGATACTTGCGCAGAAAATATAATAAAAGTATTTTCACAGCCTATCACGGTTGAGAATCATGAATTTTATTTGTCAGCGAGCATGGGGATCAGCATTTTCCCGGATGATGGCGATTCACTGGAAATTCTGCAGCGTAATGCGGACCTGGCAATGTATGAATGCAAGTATGCGGGCGGTCACGGCTACAGCTATTTCACCAGGGACATGACCTCGCTGGCAAATGAAAAAGTACAAATGGAATATGCAATAAGAAAGGCTCTGGAGAACAAGGAATTTATCTTGTACTACCAGCCAAAATATCATGTGTCTTCCGGCGCGATGGCGGGAGTGGAAGCCTTGATACGTTGGAACCATCCTGAATTAGGCGTCATCAGTCCTTCCAGATTTATTCCGCTTGCCGAGGAAACGGGACTGGTTCTGCAAATTGGCGAATGGGTTTTGCATGAAGCATGCCGTGCCTGCCGCTCATGGCAAATGCTTGGGTTCGAACCAGTGCGTGTCGCTGTGAACCTGTCAGCCAGACAGTTTCACCAGCATGACTTTGCTGAACGGGTTATGCGCGCGCTGGATGAAGCAAAATTGGATGCGAAATATCTGGAGCTTGAAATCACCGAAAGTGCCATCATGGAAAATATTGATGGGACGGCGGCCAGGCTACTGGAAATCCAGAATATGAATGTTGCCATATCAATTGATGATTTTGGGACAGGATATACCTCCATTGGTTATCTCAACAAACTTCCTGTCAGCATTCTTAAAATTGATAAAGAATTCATTCACGGTATACCTTTCAATCACAGTGACAATGCCATCGCTGCCGCGGTGATCGCGCTGGCTCACAATCTTGGTCTCAAGGTGGTGGCGGAAGGTGTGGAATCGTCTGAGCAGTTGCAATGGTTGTCAGATCATGGATGCGATATGGCGCAAGGCTATTTTTTGAGCAAGCCCTTGCCTGAGCAGCAGCTAATCAAGGAATTCGCCAATTCGGGTGCAGCAGCAGGGGAGGCAAGCGGCATCGTACTGACTGCCTGATACGGCTGCGGGGATGTGATGTAAGCGCTCTGTGCTCGCGTCGGGCAATGCCTGTATTGAAACAAGGCTCTTCCCTTCCGGGGGTTCTTGATTAAAGGAGAGCCTGCTGATACATTATCGGCGCTGGTTCTGTTGTCGGCCGGCATTCAATGACATTATGCATGCCATGATATTGATAAATGCAGAAAATGACGCCTCTCGATTATTACCGTGATCTGTGCAGCAAAGGTTTGATTCTAGAAGACCAGCATCAGCTTGAAGTGATGAATGATTTACAGCTGGTTTATCTGGATATTGTTTCAGAACACAAGAAACAGTCGCGGATTTCTTCTATCATACGCAAATCAAGACTGGTAAAAGGTTTGTATCTCTGGGGGGGAGTGGGCGTAGGAAAAACCTTTATGATGGACTGCTTTTATCATTGCATTCCTTATCACGATAAAAAACGCATGCATTTTCATCAATTCATGCAGCTTATTCATCACGAATTAAAAAAGTATCAGGGAAAAAAGGATCCCTTATCCTACATCGCAGATGATTTAGCGAAAAACACATCATTGCTTTGTTTTGATGAGTTTATCGTGACAGATATCGCTGATGCCATGTTACTAGGGCGGCTGTTGAAATTACTGTTTTCAAGGCGCGTCTGTCTGGTGGCAACGTCAAACACCATGCCTGATGATCTATATAAAAATGGATTGCAGCGCAAGTCATTTTTGCCCGCCATCTCTCTTATAAAACAACATACCCATGTTGTGCATATTCCCGCGGTGATGGATTACAGAATGAGGTCCATTAAAAGAGCGGATTTGTTTTATATCCCGCATGACCGTCATGCCGTCGTAAACATGGAAAGAATATTTGCCAGGCTGGCCCGTCATGAATCTGTGACACAAGAGGCGGTGATCATACATGACCGCGCTATTCCTGTGATTGCACGTTCGCATTCCGTTATCTGGTTTGATTATCGTGCAATCTGCACCCCTCCCAGAAGTCAGAATGATTATCTGGATATTGTGCGGCACTACTCTACAATCATGATCTCCGATATTCCGTTGATCGCGCCTGAAGCAAGAAACCAAATCACACTTTTCATCAAGATGATAGATATTTTTTATGATCATCATGTTTGTCTCATCTGTTCCGCAGCCGGTGAGCCGGATGAAATCTATAAACATGGCAGTCTGCTATCTGAATACTCGCGTACGCGTTCGCGCTTGTTAGAAATGCAATCTGACGCGTACAGAAATCAATGCATGGGTCGCAGGCATGACTAATCATGATAGTTATAATTTATCGCGGCAGACACTGGAAATCTGCTTGTTGCCAAGTATAATGATATTCGGCAGGCATTGATCGAAGCCCTACAAGCAAAGTCCGAGGAAGTCAGAAAGATGGTGCGGTGTGCATGCCTCTTGATAGTCTAACAGTGGTTGGGCTTTTCATTGAGGAAGCCTTAAGCGCCACTGAGACATCCACTTATCATTCTCGGGCCTTCGATCAATCCTGCCTTTTTATTTTTTATATGGAATGGTTGTGGAATCAACCGCGTATCGAGCCTGCAAATACCGGGTATGCCTGCCTCGGAATCATTATTCGCCATGCTGCAATTGCATATGAATTCATGCTGTCTGTCCAGATAAGGCTGATAAAATAAAATGAATTTGCGCGATTTTAAAATCATGAAGCGCATATTAATGCCAGCTTAACAACAGGAAAATCTGTGCATAAAAGGATATTTTCAGGCTAATTTTACTGCGGATTTTGGCCTGAATGAGGCACATAATTATTTAAATAATAAACAATTTAAAAAATACAAGTCCAAATAGGCGCAAAAAAAGTTTTTCCGCGATTGAAATTATTGTAGAATGTCACGATGCAATTAATTATCAACTTGTCTAAATTTATATTTCTTGCCGTATTGAGTTGTACTCTGTTGATTACCTGGTATGGTGAAGAAACCGAAGTGATCAATCTGGTTCCGAACTATTATGGTGAGGCTGCCGGTGATGACGCGAGTGACTCTATCTGGAACACCATGAGAAGTGAATTCCGGCTGGATTCGCGCACACAATCAGCGCAAGTGCAGGCTGAAATCCGCAAGATGATTGCGGATCCCGTCAGGCTTTATAATATTCTCAAAGCATCTGTTCCCTATATTTATTTTATCCATGAGCAGACAGAAGCGCGGGGTTTGCCGGCTGAGCTTGCGCTGATTCCCGTCATAGAAAGCGAATACAATCCCAATGATCGTTCAAATAAGGGCGCGACAGGTCTGTGGCAATTAATGTCGCAGACTGCGCATGAATTAGGCGTGAAAGTCAAATCCGGGTATGATGGCCGCCGCAACGTGATAGCTTCAACTAAAGCTGCGCTGGCATATTTTAATGACCTGGGTCAATATTTTAATGGAAATTGGTATCTGGCGATTGCCGCGTATAATTGTGGACAGGAAAGAGTAAAATCCGCCGTTCGTCGCGCCGGCACCGACAGTTTCTGGAGTTTGCCTCTGCCCAAGGAAACAAAATACTATGTTCCGAGATTGCTGGCAGTCGCTGCAATTGTGAAAGATCCGAAAAAATACGGTGTTGAACTGCCGCCGGTATCCAACAAACCTTATTTCGAGGAAGTCAAGGTGGCTAAACCTGTTAGCCTGGATAAAGTGGCGAGAACAGCGGGAGTGAATATAGAAACATTAAACCGTTTGAATCCTGACTACACACACGGTTCAACCCCTAAATCGGAAAACGCAACATTGCTGGTTCCTGTTGAAAAGGCACCTGTTGTCAAAGCACAACTTGGCGCCTGACATCCACTCTCAATATCATTGACCCAGACGCAATTCAGCCTGAAAGCTGGCGCAATTATGATATCACTGGCAATAATACGCGCAGGGCGCCAGGACGAACGGATATGTTCGCTGGTGAATAACCAAGCGCGTCGCCATCAGCAAAAATCTGTGATTCATTGAGCGTGCGTATCCGGATATGTCGCCCGCGGATAATCTTGACGCCTTCTTCTAAAATATGCGTGCCTTTATATAACCGCGGCAGATTAAGCAGCAGCCTGAATCGGGAAACCATGCCAATAAGAACGACATCAAGCATGCCGTCCATGACTGACGCATTGGGCGCCAGTTTCATGCCGCCGCCGTAATACTGTGAATTTGCGACGGCAATGGAATGGCCATGATGTACAAATTCATGCCCATCTATATTGACTTCAAACTGCATGGGTTTCCACCTGGGCAATACGCACAAACCGGCTATAAGATAAACTGCGGGTCCGTTTATAAAGTGTATGCGGTTCGCGAGATCGCTAACCGCTGCATCCAGGCCCAAGCTGCAAATGGTCAGAAAAGGAAGACGATTGACTATGCCCATGTCAATAGCTGATTCTTTGCCGGCAGCAAGGACCTGGCACGCGGCCACTGGATTCAGCGGATAATTCAGCATGCGGGCAAAGTCGTTTCCACGCCCCGCAGGGAGCACTGCAAGAATGCCGTTACATTGCGCCAGCTCCTGAGCGACGATACGTATCGTCCCGTCTCCTCCGAATACAGCGACGCATTCGCCTGCGCCGGCTGCGTGGCGTGCGGCCTGTTTTGCCTGTTGCACATCGGAAGGGATCACTAATCTGTAGTTGAGCGGAATCGATCGCATGGCTTGCTCGACCCTGGGCAGAAGACGCAGTGCTCGCGCGTTCGCGGCGTACGGATTGACCAGTATACAGATATCCCTTGAATGCATTATTGACGCTCCCATGTCTGTCATGCGCGGCTTGGATTTGAGGGAATGTATACGAAATTGTGGCGCCATGCCATGACTTTCATTAGGAGAAGGATTGACCGGCGAAGGGAATGAAGTGAATTAAGTTTATGTTTTAATAAGAATATTTGGATAGAAACAAGGACACTCTGCCTATGCTAAACTTAATATAAGTCTTTAAAGCGAAATGTACGAATCATTTTGCCTCGATGTCGATGAGGAAATATTGAATGACAACATCAAATCCGGAACAAGATAATCGACAATTAAAGGAAACCATACTGTCCCTGAGAAATAAGCTGGAAACAATTCATGCGGAGATGAGGAAGAGCTTTCAGAAAGATGTGTCAGTCTATAATAGCCAGATCATGCAATTGCAAATGAACATCCTGGAACTGAGACAGGAGCTGGAAAAGTCAAAATTTGAAAATCTGAAGAATCTGGAAGAAATGACAGCAGTCAAAAATAGCGAAATTAGCCAGCTGCAGATTACTATATTTTCCTTGAGAGACAAGCTTGAAACAATACATTATGAACATGAAAAAAATATTCAGGCACAGGCTTCAAAATATAATCAGGAAATAAGCCAGCTTCAAAATACCATTCGTGAGCTTAGGGCGATAGTGGAGCAAGCCAATGCAAAATGAAATGGTCGTGAAAAACTTGAAATCAAAAAGTTATTACCGTCTGCTGTCCCAGATATATAGAGATGTGGCTAAAACGTCAACTTTAAAAGAAGCGTTGACAACACTGGTAAATGTAACAACATGCGTGATTGGCTGTGAGCGCGGATCAGTCTTTTTAAATGATGAAAAGACAGGCGAGTTGTATTCCTTCATTGCACAGGGAGACTTGCACCACGAAATCAGGGTGTTGAACACGAGCGGGCTGGTTGGCTGGTCATACACACATAACGAAGCTGTTTGCGTCAAGGATGCTTATAAAGATGAAAGATACAATCGGGTAATAGACCAGATCACCGGATTCAGGACAAAAAGCGTATTATGTGTGCCGCTAAAAAGCGTAAATAACGAATTGATTGGCGTGACACAAATGCTCAACAAGATAGGCGATGAATTTACCGAAACTGATATACAGCTTGTTAAGGCGTTGACCGAGCAGGCTGCCTTGGCAATCCAGAGCAAACTTACCATTGAACACATTGAGGCGGCGCATAAAAAGGAGCTGGAGTTTCTGGAAGCCATGTCGCGTGTCTCTGCTGAAATTCAGTTGTCTTCACTCTTGGAAAAAATCATTGCAACCATCACTAAGGCGCTGGATGCCGAGCGTTCCACATTGTTTATTAATGACTCCAAATCAAATGAATTATATACCGAGGCCAGCATAGGTCTTGAAAAGAAGGAGATTCGATTTCCCAATCATCTCGGTATCGCGGGCGCAGTGTTTACAACAGGAGAAATCATTAATATCCCGCATGCTTACGCGGATTTGAGGTTTAACCCTTCATTTGACAAAATGACAGGGTTTTTTACCAGATCAATTCTGACCGCGCCAGTCAAAAACAAGGCTGGTCATGTAATTGGCGTCACTCAGGTGTTGAATAAAAAACATGGCGAGTTTAATGAAGATGATGAATCACAGCTTGTCGCGATCAATACTCAGATATCCATGGCGATTGAGAACGCAAAATTATTCGACGATGTGCAAAATATAAAGAATTACAACGAAAGCATACTCGAAAGCATGTCAAACGGTGTTTTGACAATCAATGAAAACAATAATATCGTGACTTGTAACAAGGCGGGAATGAGAATTCTGGAGATAAGCTCGCTTTCGGACATTCTTAACAAGGATGCAACGATATTATTTAGCGGTCCTAACAACCTTTTGTCCGAAAAAATAATGCAATTGAACCGTTCGACTGATCAGGTTCAGCAAGAAGTGATGCTTGATGCTGAAATTAGTTTCAGAAACAAGACGGTCGTGGCGAACATCACGATTATGCCGTTGTTGAGTATCAAACAGCAGCGCCTGGGTATCATGATCATGATAGAGGATATCAGTTCTGAAAAAAGAATGAAATCGACCATGTCGCGGTATATGAGCCCGGATTTGGCGGACCAGCTGCTAAAATCGAGTGAATTTTCATTAGGCGGCACGAGTACGGTCGCAACAATTTTATTCTCGGACATAAGAAATTTCACGACGATTTCTGAATCACTGGGTGCGGAGCAGACAGTCAAGCTGCTCAACGATTATTTCACTCTAATGGTGGATTGCATACATAATGAAGGCGGAATGCTGGATAAATTCATAGGTGACGCAATCATGGCTGTCTATGGTACGCCGTTCCCGCACGAAGATGATCCTGACCGGGCGGTGAGAACAGCTATTGCCATGATGAAGGCATTGCAGAAATTCAACAAGAAACGGTCAAAAAACAATTTGATTACCATTAATCATGGGATAGGAATCAACACGGACAAAGTGGTGTCAGGCAACATAGGTTCAGAAAAGCGTATGGATTTCACTGTGATAGGTGACGGAGTCAATTTGGCATCGAGGATAGAAGGCCTTTGCAAACAATACGGCGCACAGCTGCTAATCAGTGAATTCACATACAAAAAGCTCAAGGCAACGTACCGGACAAGACAAATTGACAAGGTTATTGTCAAAGGAAAAGGCAGGCCTGTTCAGATATATGAAGTAATCGACTTTTATGATTCTGAAACCTTTCCCAATCAGATTGAGGTGTTGGGTCATTTTAATAATGGCATTGAGTATTATAACCGCGGCGATTGGAACAAGGCAATTGACTGTTTCGAATCTGCGCTAAAATTACATCCTGATGACAAACCGTCTGTTGTTTATTTGGAGCGATGCAGAAAGTTAAGAAAGAATCCTCCAGTCCAGGATTGGAATGGCGTCTGGATCATGGAGCAAAAATAGCTGGCCTTGTACAGGCAAAACGCATCTCTCGTCCTAGGCGCTTGATTATTATTAGTGCCATTTCAATCAGAGTACTTGTCCTTCGTCAAGTGCCGGCAATCCGGCAACGGGTTGTTCAGGTAACGTGAAATTTCCACATATTCAAGATGTTGTTGTATAATAAAATAAGATGAATGAAAGCGCCTGGATAGATTCAAACGAATCATCTGATCATTGCAGGGTGATCGCAATATTAAACAGGGAAGCATTCATGTTGGATTCGGAATACGAGCGATTATCGCGTCATAGTGAACTGGCGAAATATCTGGATTCCAGCGATCTGGAGATGATGGCATCTCACAGCAAAATCATCACTTTTTCAACCGGGCAAGTGATCTTGCAGCAAGGCAGGGAATCAAGGGGTATATTTCTTATTATCGATGGCGAAGTCATTTCCACAGCCAAGCTGCTGGGAGCGGGGACTACCAATCTTGAAAGTCTGGGCCCGGGAAGTTTTCTAGGTGATGTCAGTTACATTGAAGGCACGCCATGTTCAACCTCCATTATTGCCAACTCTTCCGTCAAGTGTGTGTACATTGATGATGTCTATATGAATATGTTAACTACATATTATCCGGGCATGAAATACAAACTGCTCAACGCGATTGCCAAGCAGGCCTGTGAACGACTCAAGAAAGTGCATGACAAAGTCACGGATTCTATGTCTAGCGCGGATATGACAAAAAGGTCTGTATTTGGTGAAATCATGCATTCATTGACCAGGCCGGCTGAAACACCGATGAAATTGACCGAGGTCAATATTGATGCGATCAAAAAATCAGAAATATTCAAACTGTTCAGTCAGGGCGAACTGGATGAGCTTTTTAACCATGTCGCTGCCCTTAAGGCACCGAAAAATTGCACCATCATCAGGAAAGGTGAAAAAAATGCGTCGTGCTATATTGTCATTCAGGGCGCGGTTCAATCCAGCGTCATGCATGAAAACAAGATAGCAAAGCTATCCGTTATTGGACCAGGAACTTTGTTTGCCAGCATATCCTGCATAGATAACATTACATCCTTTGTGATTACTTTTACCACTTGCGAATCTGCTGTTTTACTCAGAATTTCCGACGATGCCATGCTGCATTTTAAGAATGCGCAAACCACACTCTGGTATAAGTTATTTGATTTGATATGCAAATCCTTGTTGGCGCTTGAAAAATCCGTCGACAAGCTGGATATCAGGTTAAACATTGAAGATTATAACAGGTGATCCCATGTGCAGGATATTATCCTACTTAGGCAAGCCTATCGTTATAGAGGAATTACTGTATAAACCTGATAATTCATTTATCAAGCAAAGTTATCATCCTAAATACATGTCATATCTGCTCAATCTGGCAGGTTTTGGCATTGCTGCCTGGGATGGCATTTCGCATGAACCAAAATTTCCCTATCTTTATAAAACACATTTACTGCCTTTTTATGATGAAAATCTGCATAATCTCGCATCTAAGATTACACCGCACTGTCTGCTCGCGCATTTGCGCGGCGTCTCATATACTGACAAACAGGTTGTTTCCACGCAAAATGTCCATCCGTTTGTATTTCGCGGCACGAATGTGGCATTGGCGCATAACGGGTCTCTCTATGATTTCGATAAAATGAAATACGATTTACTTGAATATATCAATCCTGAAATTGTGCGTCATATCCATGGTACAACCGACAGCGAATGGATTTACTCTATCTTCTTGTCGCAATTGCCGAGTCTGGCCGCGAAATATGATACTCAGGACATTATAAAGGCTATCCTGGACACTCTAAGAATCTTACAGAAAGTGCGCAACAAAAATAATATTTCGATCAACTCTCCTGTAAACCTGTTTATTACCAACGGTGACTTTATCGCTGCTACCCGGTTTGTCATGGATTATGGGTGGTGGCCTCTTGACGGAGTGCCGTCTGCTCATTTTACCTATCACTCATTATGGTATACGTACGGCGACAGCTATGGGTTTTATGATAACGAATACAAGATGAAAGGAAGCAAATCGAAATCCAGTCTTATTATTGCGTCGGAGCCTCTTACACAGGACACGACCACTTGGGTGGAAATCCCTGAATATACCTTGATTGTTGCTCGTCTAGAGCAGAATGAAATTCAGATTGTCACACAAGATATCAATATATAAGCAGAGCTTCTTTACATTTATTCTGGTTTTTGTTGCTAAAGCAACTGCATGATGCCGGTTGCAATCAGTCCGGTGATATCAATTTCATTTGTTGCGTGAGTGATGGTGTTGCAAGTAATAATCTTGCTTGCGCCGGCCAGACGCAGATTCTGCTCGGTGGTGGAATTAAAAAGCGCATGCACTCCTATGCAGACAGGCTGCTTAAATCCCTTTTCAATGAGCTGACGAAGAGTCGCCAGCATGCTCGCGCCGGAAGAGATAATATCATCAATCAGAATTGGAACGGTATTCAGATCAGGCAACTCAGGGAGCGAGACGGTGACTGTCGTATCTCCAAGTCTGGCTTTTTCGCATATAATGAAAGGGGCGTTCGCCTGATGTGCTATCTCTGCAACCCATTGTCTGCTTTCTTCATCGGGTCCGATGAGAAATGGTGATGCCGCATTTTGTCTGATCCACCGGGCTATTTCCTTGGTTGCATGCAAGACATGAGCCGGCCTTACTGAGTAAATTTCATTCAGACTATGGAATCGATGCAGATGCGGGTCAATAGTGACTAACGCGTCAGCCCATTTAGAGACAAATCGGGCAAACAAGATGGACGTAATGGCTTCGCCGGGATGAAAGCGCTTGTCTTGTCTCATGTATGGCAGATAGGGAAGTGCAAGACATATCTTTTTTGCGCCCAGTTCCCTAAGAGTTTGAGCCATGAACATGAGAGGCAGCAATTTATCGTTGGGATCATTAAGTGAGCAAACAATGATGGCTGTTTTATTGGTCACGTCGGAGATGATACGAATGTATGATTCGCCATCCGGGAATTTTCTTTGTTCGGTATATCCTAGTGCAATCGTGGATTTCTCGGCCACCATGCGTGCAAATTGTGTTTGATCGGGCATCGAAAAAAGAATGGCATTTTCCATCTTATTCATCATCCCGGCTGATTTTCACAATATTCGGAATTTGGCGTGCGTATTGCAGAGAATAATGCAGCGCTCCTTTTGTTTCTGCATGTATGCGGTAGAGGAGCTGACCTTTGTCAACCCGTTTGCCTCTTCGCGCAAAGAATTCGATCCCGGCCGCCGGATCATGCGGCGCGCCGGCAAGTTTCGCCACCATGGCAAGATTGCGGTTATCGATTGCCACAACCGTGCCTGCATGTCCGGCGACAATCGCATGCGTATAAGCCGCTACTGGCGGTTGCTTGAATCCGCCCTGTGCCTCGCAGATAGCCATGAATTTTTTATATGCTGCCCCGCTTTCCAGGACCGCGCGTGCCATTGCCTGACCTTGTCCTTGCGGCGCTTTTCCCCCCAGTTCTAATATGGCGCCGGCAAACAGGATGGCTTTTTCCTTCAAATCCGGGGGAGCATCACTTTTGTTATTCAGGACTGCCAGGATGTCAACGGCTTCCAGTGCGGGCCCGATGCCTTTGCCTAAAGGCTGTGTGCCGTCGGTTTTCATGGCGCGCAGTTCCAGGCCCACAGCACGGCCAACCAATTCAAAATATTCCCTGAGTTTATCAAATTCTTGATCGGAACGAATCTTGGCAGTGGCGCCTACAGGAATATCTATCACCACGTGAGTCGTGCCTACAGCCGCTTTTTTTGAGAGAACCGAAGCGATCATTTGCCCGGTTGGATCAAGATCCAGTGACCGTTCCACACGAATAATGATGTCGTCTGCCGGACTTAATCCAATGGCTCCTCCCCATACCAAACAGCCGCCTTCCTGGGCAACCACCTGTTGCATTTTGGCGATACTCAAATCTACGGTGGTCATGGTTTCAACGGTATCCGCTGTGCCAGCCGGCGAGGTGATGGAGCGTGAAGAAGTTTTTGGAATAATCAAGCCAGATTCCGCGACAATGGCAACGACAATCGGCGTGGTTCTGTTCCCGGGAATTCCACCCACACTGTGTTTGTCCATGACGCAGGAATGATGATCCCAGTGCAGTTGCTCGCCGACTTTGATCATAGCCTGAGTCAGGTAAACAATTTCATTAATGTTTAATTCATCTGTTGCACAGGCAGTGATAAAGCTCGCGATCTGAATATTGGAATAGCGGCCAAGTACAATGTCACGGATGATTTCATCGAATTGTTCGGCTTTGAGTTCATTGCCATGAATTTTGGCGCGTACGTGTTTAAGAGATGTGGTGGGTTTGACATGAGAGAGACTGACCAGGTTGCCTTCTTCTGCGCCCAGATGATCCCAGGCACTTTCAGACAGGCTGGCTTCGCAGGGATGGATGATGTCTGTATGCACAATATCCAGCGTGGCGATGATGGATTTGCTGCCTAATGTGACCAGGATTCTGGATGATGCTTCGAACCCTTCAGATTTGCAGACAAAGCAATCCGCATGCATGTAGATGATAAATTCATTGCGCGCTTCAATTCCCAGGCGCACCAGTTTTAGATGATTGTTTTCATGATTCAAGTGATTTTTCCCTGTGGCGCATATCTGCAAGTCTTGATGGTATCGCATAGTGGGTAGAATTTTCCAGAAGCGTGTGAACTGGGTGTTTTGCAATACAGTTTTTTTCAGGCATATATGTTTATTGCAATGATGCGGCAAGTTTAATATATATGCATGAAACAGCATGAATATCAAAATATATTCAATCATAGCGCCTCTGATATATCTGATATTTAAACTATGATTATTAAGCGGATATAGTGGCAATATTCCAGGTGAAAATCATATTTTTGATAGAATTCAATGTCGATTATTGCTAGCATTTATGCGTTGACAAAAAATGAAGGATGTCATTTACATGCGCGTAATGAAACCGATTGCCAGCCAGTTTGTCCCAGGGGAAATCTTGAGCTCTGCCGCGAAGGCTGCAATTCATGCACCTATCGCTAATAACACACTCGGTGTATCCATGCCTGACTTGAGTCCTGGGTTTGAATTCAAACAGATGCTGAAGAATTGCTTGTTTTGACTGCGTCAATGCAGTGGTAAAAACCATGTTGATTGATGAAGCTTATTTCCTGGAGAACTGAAGATACCCATGAATGAAAATGCCATGAAGCGCGCGGTGCATGAAATCCTGCAGTCTGCTGATATCAAAATCAATGGTGACAGACCATGGGATATTTTGGTTCATAACCAGGAGTTTTATCGCCGCGTGCTTAAAGAAGGCACTTTAGGCCTGGGCGAATCCTATATGGACCATTGGTGGGACTGTGATCATCTCGATCAATTTTTTGAGCGTGTCATCCGGTTTAATCTTGCAAGCCGCATCAAGTCAAATCCATGGTTGTTGTTCAGATTCATTTTCCTGAAATATGTCAATATGCAGACTAAACGGCGCGCACGTACCGTGGGGAAAAGACATTACGACCTTGGCAACAGATTGTTTCAATCCATGCTGGATAACCGTATGAATTACACTTGCGGATATTGGGAAAAGGCAAACAATCTGGACGAAGCCCAGCGCAATAAATTGGAACTGACCTGTCAAAAGTTGATGCTAGAACCAGGCATGCGCATGCTGGATATTGGTTGCGGCTTTGGATCTTTGGCCCGGTACGCTGCGGAAAATTATGGAGTATCTGTGGTTGGCATTACCATATCCAGGGAGCAGAGCGACTATGCTAAAAATAATTGTGCAGGGCTGCCTGTGGAGATTCGCTTTCAGGATTACCGTGATATCAATGACAAATTTGACCGTATCGCTTCACTTGGGATGTTCGAACACGTTGGGCATTTGAACTACCATCACTATATGAAAATAGTAAAAAATTCCCTTAAGGATGACGGATTGTTTCTGTTGCATACGATTGGCGGCAATATCAGTCAAACGTCGAGCGATGCGTGGATCAACAGGTATATTTTCCCCAATGGCATGCTGCCTTCGATCACGCAAATTGGCAAAGCATCAGAAGGATTACTGGTGATGGAGGACTGGCATAATTTCGGCGCGGATTACGCTAAAACACTGATGGCATGGCATGCCAATTTCGACGCAAACTGGGATAAATTAAAACAACATTATGATGATCGTTTTTATCGCATGTGGAGTTATTACTTGTTATCTTGCGCGGGTGCTTTTAGAGCGCGCAGCATACAACTCTGGCAGATTATCTTTTCCACGCAGGGCGTACCGGGTGGATATCGCAGGCCATTTCCTGATTTTGAACCTATGCCATCCTTGAATACGGATGAATCCCAATCGGGTGGAATGGCAAGACTGAATAAATCTATATGACAAGTCATGCAAAAGGAAATATACGCTTGTATCTGGGCGGCGATGTGATGACAGGAAGAGGAATTGACCAGATTCTGCCTCAATCTGTTAATCCCAGATTATTCGAGTCGTATGTTAAGGATGCGCGCGAATATGTATTTCTGGCGGAACAAGCAAACGGCAAAATCCAATATCCAGTTGCGGAAGACTATATCTGGGGTGATGCCTTAAAAATTTGGCTGGAACTGCAACCGGATGTCAGAATCATTAATCTGGAGACGGCGATTACTCAAAATGAAGATCATGATGCGCATAAGGGCATACATTACCGCATGCATCCAGGAAATGTATGTGTGCTAAACGCAGCGAAAATGGATATCTGTGTCTTGTCGAATAATCACATTCTTGACTGGGGACAAGCAGGATTAAAGGAGACGCTAGATACATTAAAACATGCGCATATTGACTATGCAGGAGCGGGCGAGAATATATTCCAGGCGATGAAGCCTGCTGTGTTTCAGTTGGATTTAAATAGAAGAATTCTCGTATTCTCGGCAGGTATGCTTTCAAGCGGGATACCCCTCGGCTGGGCGGCGGCTACTCACCATGCCGGTGTGTACTATCTTCCAGAGTTATCGCATGAAATACTAATCAAAACGGCAGACCATATTAATCAATATCGACAATCAGCCGATTTGGTTATCTTCAGCCTTCATTGGGGAAGCAATTGGGGTTATGATGTTAGCGAGGCATTTCAGACATTCGCACGCGGTTTAATTGATGACGCCAAGGTTGACGTGATATTTGGACACTCATCCCATCATCCTAGGCCCATAGAAATTTATCATGGTAAACCCATATTGTATGGCTGCGGTGATTTTATTAATGACTATGAAGGAATTGGCGGCCATGAAGAATTCCGAAGTGATTTGACGCTGATGTATTTCCTGGATTTTGATGCTGAATCACTGCAGTTCATTAAAATAACATTGGTGCCTATGCAGATAAGGCAGCTTAGACTGCATAATGCTGGTCAAAATGATATCCAATGGCTTTATAAAAAAATCAATCAGTATTTGATGAGTGATACCCCTTTTACGATACAGAACCGGTGCCTGGTTTATGAAACTGGGATCGCTGAAAGATAAGCTACACGCTTGCGCTTTTTATCGATTCCCTGGATATGCGCGCGGCCTTGATGCTGGCAAGCAATCCGCTTAAGACCTGGCCGGGTCCGATTTCTTTCAGCGTGATACCTTTATGAGTGAGCAAATAATCAATTATGGATGTCCATTTTACCGTATGTGTGATTTGCGCGGACAAATTTGTGCGGATAACAGCTGGATGATAAGGAGATGCATTGAGATTGGCGATGACAGGGACTGCAGGAACATGAAATTGAAATTCCTCAAGAAACTCTGAGAACTGCTGTTGCGCTTCAGACATATAGGGAGAATGAAATGCGCCGCTGACTTTGAGTGGTATGCAAGAAGCGCTTGTGTTTTCTCGAAATATGCTGCATGCATGGTTTAAATCCTTTTGGGGTCCGGATATGACGATCTGGGTATGGGTGTTATAATTCGCGATAAAAATGCTATGCAACCCATGCTGGTGCAGAAGATTCTGAATCTCGGTGATAGTCAAGCCTAGAACGGCAGTCATTCCGCCGTCTCGCACCCGGCTCATTAGTTCACCCCGCATTTTTACCAGTTTCAATCCTGTGCCAAAATCAAAGACTTTTGCGGCAAGCAAGGCATTATATTCGCCCAGGCTATGACCGCATACAAAATCCGGCCTGGGGCCGTCCATTTTGAGTTGTTTAAAATATGATAATGCGTTGACTACGTATAAAGCGGGTTGTGTATATTGTGTCTGGTTCAGCTGCTGATCGGGATCCTGCAGGCAAAGTTTTTTAATGGAATATCCCAATATGTCATCAGCCAAAGCAACATGATCAGGAAACTCGTCAAATAGGTCGCCTCCCATTCCACGTACTTGCGATCCCTGTCCGGGAAAAAGATAAGCCAGCATTAAATAAGTTCTTCCTGTAACAGATTGACAATGGATGTGAGTTCAGCAGACATGGGGCGGCACTCTGACAAGACGGGCGAATGAGCCCGAATCACTTGATGAATTTCCTGTGCCCGCAGGCTTGCCTTTTGTATGCCGCGCAATTCCAGCGCTTGGGCAGAGGCAAGCAATAAAACGGCTGTCAAACGTTCCAGGTTCATGACGGATTCCCGTAAATCGAATGCCGCATGTGCGCCCAGACTGCTGACATCCTGATTGTCGCCTTCTGTAGGCAAGCTGAATGCCTGTTGCGATTGTGCGAGTTTACGGTTTTGAACCGCCAGTGCTGCGGAAAGCAATTGCATGGAACGGAAGCCATTATGATTATCCGGATCCAAGGTCAGGTTAACCGGTAGGCCATGATTTTTACGTGGGTGCAGCATATTTGCCAGCAAGGCATGTATCCAGGTAGACGCTTGCGCAATATCGGCTTTTAAGAGATCACAGGCTTCCGTGATGTAATACCCCATGAAATTTGCTGTATGATGAATTTGATTCTCCTCGGCATCTACAATGGGATTGTCATTGACGGAATTCATTTCATTCTCAACCCAGAGAACAGCTGTGCTCAGATTTTCCTGTAACGGTCCAAAACCTTGAGGCACGGCGCGCAGAGAGTAATAATCCTGAACCGGCTTGTATGCTGTTTCAGTTGTCCGCAACTCATCCAGATTGGAAATTAAAAGGCTTCCTTCCCAGAAATTTAATATGAAATCGTTTATGCTGTTTTCACCTTTATGAAATTTCAGTTGGTGCACCAGCGGATGGTAGGCGCTGCTGATGACGAGCATGGATTCAAGTGACATGGCCACAGCTGATAAGGTTTGTGTGAACAAGCGGTTCAGATCATAAAGCGCCGTGCTTGCGATGGCTGTCATGAACGAGGTTCCATTAATCAGTGCGAGACCATCGCGCAGCTGCGGTCTCAATTTTCCTATTCCCGCCTGTTTCATGGCTTCAGAGGCAGGCATGATTTTGCCTTGGTAAGAGACTTCCACGTTTTCACCCAGAAAGCAGGCCGCAATGGAAGCCAGCGGTATTAAATCACCGCTGGCTCCAATGGAACCATAACATCGCACTACAGGGGCGATTCCGGCATTCAGATATGACAGTATAGTCGCGATTGCATCAGGGCTCACGCCGGAATAACCTTGCGCCAGACAGTGTGCTCGCAATGTCATGGTGACACGTATTATTTCAGGTGTTACAACCTGTCCTTGGCTGCAAGCAAGAGATTTAATGATGTTGATTTGCCGTCTCATCATCGATGCGTAATACAATTCTGAATTGTCACATTTCAGATGAGTGTCCATATACCTCACCTGATCGCCAAAATTGGTATTCATGCCGTATACAGGAATGCGTTTGTCCGCAAGTAATTTAAGCATTTCATATGATTTTTTGACTGTGTCGTGGGTGTCGGGACTGAGATCAATAATGACAGGGTATTGCGCAATTCGTTTAACATCGGATAGTAATAATTTTCTATTGCTTCCAATAATGACCTTGTCCTGTCCGCTGCAGGTATTTGCTGAACTGTCTTTTTTAACTGTGTTTAACATAAATGATGACTTCCTTATCATGATGAATTGATTGCTACATCATTTATTTCGCCTGGCAATAATAGCGTGAGAATATTTCTTGCAAGTAATGACCTTTCAAAGCGCGAAGGCTGACATTCTCCTCTTGACTCCGTACATGGAAGAATCACATCCAAGCTCAATCATTTAATCCGGGGCTGGATGGCCTCTTTCATGGGTTATCAATATATCATAATAAAATTATGCAGCGCTATTTTTTAATCATTTTATTATATTAATCAATAAATTGTAACGCGATTCTCATGCTTGCGCGCGGCACGAGGCTGCGCTGTGCTATCGCATAATTTAAATATTGCCTTGCGGCAGGTATAGTATTGGCTGATAAAACAAAGCATATGGATGTGCGTAATGTCAGATATTATCTCGGTGTTAAAAAAACGCAGCGCGAAACGTCCCCATGATACGGCTTTTATATTTTTGCAGGACGGCGAACAAGAATCGGATCGCATCACAATAGGCGAATTGACGAAGCGGGCCGAACATATCGGAAAATATCTGCTTGAGCAAGGACTCTCTGGTGAACGTGTGATGCTTTTGTACCCGGCGGGCATCGATTTTGTTGTCAGCTTTATAGGATGTCTTTATGCCGGTTCGACAGCAGTTCCTGTGCCATGCCCCGCAGCGCACGAGTTTGGTCAATCACTGGAAACCTTGAAATTGATTGCAGCGGATGCAGACATTTCAGCTGTGCTCACTTGTTCGAATTGGACGGAAACTGTCAGAATAAATATTTCGCAAATTCTGCCTGGTAAAAAACTGTTTGTTGCCGATACGCAGAAAATCAAGTCCGGAAACAAAATGGACCGGAACAAATTTGTGATCACGCCGGACACTATTGTGTATCTGCAATATACCTCGGGATCAACTTCAACACCCAAGGCGGCTGTCATTCGCCATGCCAATCTTACGCACAGCTTGCTGCATACGGCCAGGGCCTGGAAGTATACAAAAAATAGCGTTACCCTTACCTGGGCGCCTCATACACATGTCTATGGTCTGGTGTGCGGATTGCTCCTGCCACTATATCATGGAACGCTGTCTATCATCATGCCGCCGGCTGCATTTGTCAGCAAGCCATTATTGTGGTTGAAGGCCATATCCAAATATCGCGTAACACACAGCGGCTGCCCGAATTTTGGGTATGAGCATTGCATAAAACAGATAGATATCAGTGAAATGTCTGGAATAACGTTAAATACCTGGAAGGTTGCGGTAAATGGCGGAGAGCATGTTCAATATGATACGCTCATCCGTTTCAATGCCAAATTTGAAGCGTTTGGATTCCAATTGCGGCGATTTAATCCCGCTTTCGGAATGTCAGAGGCTTCAGGGGCCATTTCAATCAGCTCCTATGGAAAAAATCCCGGGCGGTTTTCTCTGGATATGGACGCTCTTCAGCTGGATGAAGTTAAATTTACAACTGAAGATCGGCATAAAATATTTGTGAGTAACGGGCGCATGCTGCATGGTTTGAAGGCAGTCGTTGTTGATCCGGAAACGCTTGTTCCCGTTGGTATGGGTGCTATCGGTGAAATCTGGCTGACGGGCAAATCTGTGGTGCAGGGGTATTGGCGCCGCCAGGAAGAAAATCAAGCTGTTTTTCAGGCGCGCCTGGCCGGCTCGAACCAGGTGTATTTTCGTACGGGTGATCTAGGGTTTATATATGAAGATGAAATTTGTCTGACCGGCCGATTAAAGGAATTGATTGTTATCAATGGGAAAAAGTATTATCCGCTTGATCTTGAAAACCTGATTGCTGAAAGATTGACGCCACTCTCCATTCATGATCGCAGAGCTGTATTTTCATGTCCTTCATTGGGCAATGAGAAATTGGTCGTAGTGCAGGAAATCCATGAAAGTATTAGGCAGGATTCAAGGGAGAACATCATTGCAGCGATACGCCATGCTATTATCAAGGAATATGGGCTGGCGGTTGATACAGTCTTGCTGGTTGCGCGTAACAGCATACCTAAAACTGTAAGCGGGAAATTGCAACGTAAATTATGCCAGAAACAATATCTGGAAAACAGTCTGGAAATTCTATACCAATCGGTGCTGAATGCATTGCCAACTGTATCCGGACAAATAAACTCATTGGATACGAAAGCTGCCGCCTTTGCGAAAGTCGTGGCTTCCGTGTTAGGCGTCAGTGCGGAACAAATTGATTTTCATTCTCCTCTTAGCAAATATCAGTTCGATTCCATTAACATTATTCAATTAACCGCATTATTAAACGAAACGTATGGAAAATCATTGTCTCCGGCTGTTTTGTATGAATACCAGACTTTAGATGAGTTCTATCGCGATAATATTGCAGTAACCATGAAGATTGAAAATAAGCATTCAACAGATGCATCGGAAGCCGGTCACCGTGATATCGCTATCATCGGTATGAGCGGTGTGTTTCCCGGTGCGCCGGATATCGATACTTTCTGGAAGAATCTGATTGAAGGTAAAAACTCTATCGGTGTCATTCCATCCAGCCGCTGGGACTGGAAAAAGTATGACGGTAATCCTGAGACCGATTTAGGCAGGATATCTGTCAAATGGGGTGGATTTATAGATGATATTGAATGTTTTGATGCGCCATTTTTTAACATGTCTCCCCGTGAGGCAGAATTGACTGATCCGCAGCAAAGAATATTTCTGCAAGTGGTATGGAATACAGTGGAAGACTCGGGATACTCCGTGCAAGACATTGCACATTTTAAAACGGGGTTGTTTGTCGGTGTATTCAACCATGACTACGCGGAATTATTGCATGAAAATAATGTCTTTGGCGCATATAGAACCACAGGCACTGCCGCCAGCATTCTCGCTAACCGTGTCTCATACTTGCTTAATCTTCATGGCCCCAGCGAAGCGGTTGATACGGCATGTTCCAGCTCACTGGTGGCAATTCATCACGCTATTATGGCGATTCTCAACGGCGACTGTGATTTGGCCATTGCCGGCGGGGTCAATGCCTTGTTGTCTCCAACATCATTCATCACGGCAAGTAATGCAGGCATGCTTAGCCTGGATGGACAATGCAAAACTTTTGACAAGGATGCAAACGGGTTTGTACGCGGTGAAGGTGTCGCAGCTGTTCTTCTGAAAAAACTGGATAGAGCACTTGCTGACCATGATCATATTTATGGCATCATAAAGGGCTCGGCGGTGAATCATGGCGGTCATGTCAACAGCCTCACAGCGCCTAATCCTGCCGCGCAGGCTGATGTTATCATGGCTGCGCACGAACGCGCTAATATTCCAGTGGAGAGTATTACCTACATTGAAACCCATGGTACGGGAACCGCCCTGGGAGATCCAATTGAAATCAATGGATTAAAAAAGGCATTCTCACTGTTAGCCGAACGCCAGGGGAAAGTGCTGAAACCGGAAACCTGCGGCCTGGGAGCTGTGAAATCAAATATCGGCCATTTGGAATCCGCGGCTGGCATTGCCGGTTTAATCAAGATATTGTTGGCGTTCAAACATGAAAAAATCCCGTCAAACCTGAATTTTAAAACCATCAATCCCTATATAGACCTTGCGGATAGTCCATTTTATCTGATCAACAAGCCGCAGCCATGGAGACGGCAGCAGAATTCAAGGCCCAGACGAGCGGGCCTCAGTTCATTTGGTTATGGTGGGACGAACGCGCATCTTGTCATCGAAGAAGTACCGGACTCTGTATTTCAACAGACAGACTACTCGCCTGAAGTCAGTCTGATCACACTCTCAGCCAGAACAACGCCGGCATTGCGGCAACGCATCAGGGATTTACATTCATGGTTGGGCCAGCAATCATATCCGCCCGTTCTTTCGGATATCAGTCATACCTTGAATTCAGGCAGGACGCATTTTGAAAAACGCTGTGCCATCATTGTGGATTCGATACCTCATTTACAATCCACCCTGGCTAAGGTTCTCGAAGGTTTTTCACCGGAAAATTATATTGATAATACAGGATTGGAATGGGAGAAAGTGTCACAATCGATTGACATGATAGACAGCAACACGCATTTGCGGAAACAGGAAGCGTTGTCATTATGGGTCGTCGCCAGGCAGTTTGTTGACGGCGATGAGATTACATGGAAATCCATTCCCAACCATCAACCATCTTGCAGAGTCAGCCTTCCGGGATATCCATTTGAAATGCGGCGCTTCTGGATTCCCGGCAATGAAACAGACATGCATGCCGGAAAAAATGACAATGGCATCTGGCATATCGCGTTGGACGTCAGTCTGTCTACCTCTGATAACAAGCGTTTCTCAACTTCATTGACGGGAAAGGAATGGTATTTTCAGGATCATAAAATTAAAGATTCTTTGGTGATGCCGGGCGCGGCTTGTATGGAAATGGCAAGGACAGTCGGCATGCTGGCATTTCCGGAATTCAGGATAATCAGGCTGCGCGATATTGTATGGTTCAATGCCATTAACGCGGTTAAGACATTGCGCTTGCTGATCAATCTTAAAAAAACGGGGAATCGTGTTTCGTTTACTGTTTCAGACAAGGAGTCAACCGAATACGCAAGTGGCGAGATGGATTTGCATCCGGCTTCTGAAGTGAACAGAAATGATCCGGCAGTGAATCTCGTAAATCTGACAATGAGCCTGCCGCACCGGTTGAAACGCAAGGAGATTTATTTCAAGTATCGTGGTCTGGGATTCGATTATGGGAGCCATTTTCAAGTTGTAGAAGAAGCGCGTTATAATGATGAAGAAGCTGTCGCATGCATCAGGCTGGGCGCGCCTCACCACCATTTGTCAGCGTCCGAGAAAAACATCTGTGTTCTGGAGGGAATGCTGCATGCCGCGATGATATTGTTACCAAAAAATGCCGTATATTTGCCACAAGCGGTAAGCCAGGTCGATTATCATGGTGTTTTGCCAGATTGTTCCTATGCCCACATCAAACTTGTTCCTGCATCGGCTGACGCCATTTTTACTTTTGATATCAGCTTGTATGATCAGGCTGGCCAGAGAGTGCTCGAAGTTCGTGATTTTCGAGTTTCTGAATTGGGCGGCAGCCGGTATAAGGAGTTACACTGTTATCAGCCTGTCTGGAATGAATGCAAAATCAATTCGATTTTACATGGCATGGTTTCATCCGGGAAATCTATTTTGATATTTGATGATGATCATTTATCGGATTTTATTCGCGATCGATTACCGCAGAATCCCGTGATATCACAGCTGAGCGCAGCGGTGTTCAAGCAATGTGATGACGGTATTTTTACTCATGAGACGGATGAAAATCATGCTTTTAATTTCTTTCATGAATTGAATGTCAATCAGTCGTTGCCTGGCTGGATCATTTTTCGCTTACCCGTTTTCAGGCCGGATACTGAATTTAAAGAAAACATCCACCTGCAACTGCATCACATTTACCATGTTCTTCATTGTCTTGCTAAAGCGCTGCTGCAAATCAGGCTGAATGAACCTGTCCAAATTCTTTTTGTCAATCTGGCTGAGTATCATCAGGATATATCAGCATTCACACAGGCGATAGCCGGTTTCGCCAGGACGCTATGTGATGAAAACCCGAATCTGGTATGCCGCGTGATCAATGCGCAAACCGGGGATGAAGTATTGGACGAACTCACACAGGGTGATACCGAGGTGAAGTACGCGCCAGGCGGTGTCCGTTTTGTCAGAAGATTTCAGAATATCACTTTAAATATTCATCCTGATTTATCCGGATTACTCACAAGAGGCGGAGTATATCTGATCACGGGCGGAATGGGCGGCCTGGGTCTAATATTTGCGCGTTATCTGGCAAAAAATTATCACGCAAAACTGATATTGACAGGCCGGTCTCTGCTGGATGCTGCCAAAGAGTCGCATTTGTTGGCGCTGAAACAAGAAGGCGCGGATGCGGTTTATATTCAGAGCGATATTGCCAGTTTTGCTGATGTGCAATCATTGATACAGACCATTAAAGCCATGCATGGAAATATTGATGGCATTTTTCACGCGGCGGGTGCGATATGCGATAATTTCATTTTGCGTAAACCTATCCAGGAATCCGCATCTGTTTTAGCGCCCAAGGTTGAAGGCACATTATTCCTGGATGAAGCAACAAAGACCGAACCCTTGAAGTTTTTTGTACTGTTTTCCTCGCTTGCCTCTGTTTTGGGTAATGCTGGCCAATCCGATTACGCTTACGCGAACGGTTTTATGGATTATTTCTCTGTCAGTCGTGAATCGCTGCGGCTTGCCGGAAAGCGCACAGGGAAAACACTGTCGATCAACTGGCCGTTCTGGACTGATGGCGGATCGAGTTTGAGTGAGACGGCACGCGCATGGCTGGAAAATTCAATGGGCGTCTCAGCGTTAGCCACCGCTGACGGCATGCGGATATTCGAACAAATCCTTGGATCTGATTTCAGTCAGCTGATGGTGATGCCGGGAGATAAAAGCAAACATGAGCGGATATTCGCGGTACGAAATAATCAAGGCACAGCTATTTCCGGCACCGCCGGCATGCGGCATTTAACCAGCCTGGATGTCAGGACTCATCCCTTAAAAGAGCAGACTGAAAATTATCTTAAACAGACTCTTGCCTCTGTCATTAAAACTGATCCTGTCAATATTCAGAATCATACAGCGTTTGAAATCTATGGTATTGATTCGCTGATGATCATTCAATTGAATCAGGAATTAGGACGTGTCTTCAATGCTTTACCAAAAACCCTGTTTTTCGAGTATCAGACCTTAAATGATCTGACTGGTTACTTTCTTCAGCATCATTCAGAACGCTTAAGTCAATTATTTATTTCCGATGTCACAGCGGTACGAAATCCTATGTTTGATCAAGCAGCCAGCGCTCACATTTCGCAGCCCGCAATGGCTGCAAGAATGGATCATAAGGATATTTCATACGTACAGGATATCGCCATTATTGGTTTGAGCGGGCGTTATCCCCAGGCGAATGATCTTGAAACATTCTGGAATCATCTCCAATCCGGCAAGGATTGTGTTACAGAAATTCCCGAAGAACGCCGGATGAAATATGACGAGATTGATAGCTTATGGAACATGGATGGTCAAATGAATGCGATATGCGGGGGATTCATTGACGATGTGGACAAGTTTGATCCGCTCTTTTTCAATATATCACCGCATGATGCCGAATTAATGGATCCGCAGGAGCGGCTGTTTCTGCAAACCGCATGGAATGCCATCGAGGATGCTGGTTATACTCGCGTCAGCCTTTCGGATAAGCAAACAGGCGTGTTTGTGGGCGTTATGTATGGACATTACCAATTGTTTTCAACGCAGGCATACCCGCAAAAGGGAACACGGATGACCCATTCCCTGTTTTCATCCATCGCTAACAGGGTATCCTATTTTCTCGATTTGCATGGTCCCAGTATGGCGATTGACACTATGTGCTCATCTTCATTGACAGCTTTGCATTTGGCATGTCAAAGCATACGCCAGGGTGAATGCGACATGGCGGTCGCTGGCGGAGTCAATCTCACTCTGCATCCTGATAAATATCGCCTGCTTAACCAGGGGAATTTTCTGTCGTCGGGCGGGCGGTGCCGCAGTTTTGGTGTTGATGGTGATGGATATGTTCCTGGTGAAGGTGTGGGAGCGGTGCTGCTAAAACCATTTCATCTTGCACTTCGTGATGGTGATCATATATACGGTGTCATCAAGAGCAGCAGCATCAATCATGGCGGTAAGACTAATGGCTACACGGTGCCCAATCCCGCTGCCCAGGCGGATGTCATCGCGCAGGCATATCGAAGAGCTAATCTGGATCCGCGAAACGTCAGTTATATTGAAGCACATGGTACAGGAACGTTATTAGGCGATCCGGTTGAGATATCAGGACTTGCCAGAGTATTCTCGCCGGGAGACCGCCTGACATCATGCGCCATCGGTTCCGTCAAATCCAATATCGGACATTGCGAATCCGCCGCGGGTATTGCGGCATTGACAAAGGTTTTATTGCAGTTAAAACACAAAAAACTGGTGCCATCATTACATGCAGACCGGCTGAATGATAATATTGACTGGCAAGGAAGCGGTTTCAGGGTTCAGCAAGAATTATCCGATTGGGAGCCCGCCCCTCGCATGGCTGGCATCAGTGCTTTTGGAGCGGGCGGGTCGAATGCGCATGTCATTATTGAGGAGGCGCCCGATTCACGCAAGCCTGGCATTTCATTTTCCAAGCCCTCGTATTTGTTTGCATTTTCAGCCAAAACCGAAACAGCGCTGATGCAAAAACTGGATGATTTTTACCGCTGGCTCTGTGTTCCAGATAGCGAAATTTCGCTAACAAATTCCCTGGATGATATCAGCTATACCTTGAATGTCTGCCGATCCCATTTTGAAAAGCGTTGCGCTGTCGTTGCTCATTCAGTTGATGAGCTCAAACGCGTGTTGCTTGCGCTAAAAACGGGAACAATACCGGACCTTGCTATGATAAATCGTGCCGGCACGCTTAAAAAACCGAATCAGTCGCTTGCAATCAAATTGTTTAATCAATTGATTCAGGAATTAAACCGGAACCAGGAAATGAGAGCAGATGAATACCGTGAACATCTGTTGACACTTGCCGGATTTTATGTGGATGGCTATGAGATGGATTTTGTGAATTTGTATCAAGGCAAACCTTACCGCAAGTTATCCTTGCCTGCTTATCCATTCGATAAGCTTTATTGCTGGTATAAAAAGCGAGTTTCTATACCGGAAGCGGTTAATCAGTCTGGCGTTCACCCGGATAAAAACACTGTCTCCCTCCTGGAAAACGTCAAGTCACGTTTGACTAGCATTGTGTCTGCTCAATTAGGCATCAGGATGCAAGACATTAATGAGACATGTCATTTGAGTGACTATGGAATGGACAGCGTTCATTTTATAAAATTATCCTCTCAACTCAATGATTATTACGGAATCAGCATCACGCCGGCGTGGTTTTACACCAATTCTTCTATTGCGGCGATCAGCAGGCGTCTGATAGAAGAATTTCGGAGCCAGGTTTCAAGTCCTCGCCATGAAAAAATCATGAGCATGCACACAAGCCATGATCCAGCCGCTGGTATAAAAGTAGATGCATTATTTGAAGCCCAACCAGTCCGGGATATTGCAATTATCGGCATTCAGGGCTTGTTTCCACAATCAAAAGATTTACAGGCTTTTTGGGACCATCTCGCCGCAGGACATGATCTCGTCACTGAAATTCCCGCAGATCGCTGGGATTGGCGGCAATACTATGGTGATATCAAACAAAATGCTGACAAGATGAATTGCAAATGGGGTGCGTTTATTGATGGCGTGGATTGTTTTGACGCCGGATTTTTTAATATATCCGCGCGTGAAGCCAAATTGATGGATCCGCAGCAACGCCTCTTTCTTGAGATCATCTGGAAGACCATAGAAGACGCGGGCTATGATCCTTTCACATTTTCGGGCAAGCGCGTCGGTGTTTTCGCCGGCGTCGAATTCAATGATTATCAGGTCATGCTCGCAAAACGACAAAAGGAATTTCACGGCTATATCGCGACTGGCAATTCCCACAGTATGCTGGCCAATCGTATCTCCTATTTCCTGAATCTGCTGGGCCCGAGCGAAGTCACTGACACGGCATGTTCCGGTTCTCTGGTCGCCATACATCGTGCGGTATCGGCTATCCGAAATGGCGAATGTGAAATGGCCCTTGCTGGTGGTGTCAGTTTGATTTTGAATCCGGATACCTATGTTGTGACCAGTCAACTGGGTGCAATCTCGGCGCGCGGCCGCTGTAAGACTTTTGATAAGGAGGCGGATGGATATGTGAAAGGCGAGGGCGTCGCGGCCATCTTGCTCAAGCCGCTGTCACGGGCATTGAATGACGGCGATCATGTCTACGGAATTATTAAAAATACTGCCGTGAACCATGGCGGGAAAGCGCAATCACTAACGGCACCCAATGCGGCGGCTCAAAGCGCACTGCTGATAGATGCTTATATGGGAGCCAATATCGATCCGGCAACAGTCACTTATATTGAAACACATGGCACCGGCACTGCGCTGGGAGATCCCGTTGAAATTGAGAGTTTGAAGCTTGCCTTCAGGCATCTGCTTTCAAATGGAGTCAGTGAAGCTCGCATCGCGTTAGGCTCGGTCAAGACCAATATTGGACATCTTGAACCTGCGTCAGGGATTGCCGGATTGATCAAGGTCTTGCTTGCGATGGCTTATGGTAAATTGCCTGGTAATGTCCATCTTGAAGAAGTGAATCCATATATTGATCTTACCGGCAGTCCGTTTCATATTTTAAGAAAATCCCAGCCATGGATTAAGCTAAAGGATTCTTCCGGGAGAGATGTCCCTTATCGAGCGGGCGTCAGTTCCTTTGGTTTCGGGGGCACGAATGCGCATATTGTCATCGAACAAGGGCCGATACGGCAGCCCGCCCGGCCTTTGACCAAGCCTTTTTATCTGCTGACCATCTCAGCCAAGCATTCGTCCGGCGTGAAACAGAAAATCGCTGATTTGCATGACTGGCTGGTTGACAACAAACAGGGCATTGACCTGGATTCTCTTTGTTACACCCTGAATGCGGGACGGGCGCATTTTGAGAACCGCACCGCACTCGTGGTGGAGTCGATGCACCATTTATTGGATACCCTGCAAGCGCTCATGCTGGGCAAGCAAATTCCTAATTGTATGAATACTGCAAATAATACAAAGGACATTCCCGTTTCCACTACGAATGACGCCTATCATTCCGCCTTGTCTGTTCTAAATGATATGACGCTTGCGGACCGTGAAAAATTTCGCCGCGCATTGATGGTTCTTGGCGAATTATATTGTGAACATTATCCTATAGACTGGACAGCCGTATATTCGAATGCATCTTACTTGCGTGCGGCGTCCCTGCCGGGGTATCCATTCAATAGACAAAAATATTGGTTCGGCGACCCGGAAATTTCCAGGGTGAAATCGTCCATACTGCCTGTTCCTTCCTCGCATTCGGAAGCCGGACTGGATATTATTCATTATTTGCGAGGGATTTTCGCCGACAAATTGCACATTGCGATTGATCACATCAAACCGGATCAAACCTACGAAATCTACGGAGTTGATTCGCTGACTGGACTTGAAATAACGGAACGACTGGAGAAGGATTTCGGTGTTTTATCCAAGACACTGCTTTATGAATATAATACCCTGAAAGATTTGTCAGCCTATTTTAAAAAATATCATGCTGGCGCGTTACAGGCGCTGATGTCTCATGCCGGATGCACACCAAATGGTGCAGCAAACGATACGGCAGCTGTCGAGCGTGAAAACATGGAATGTAACATCGATTCGGGCATAGCGGTATCTGGAGAGGCTATGCAGGCCGATACCATGGATATTGCTGTCGTAGGACTAAGCGGTGTATTTCCCATGGCGGCCAATATACATGAATTTTGGCAGAATCTGATCACGGCTCGTGACTGTATAGAAGAAATCCCGCCGGAACGCTGGAATTATAAAGATTATCCGGTTACGGTGGGCGGCGTGGAAAAGTATTTTCGCTATGGCGGGTTTCTCCGCGATGTAGACATGTTTGATCCGCTCTTTTTCAACATCTCACCGCATGACGCAGCCATCATGGATCCTCAGGAGCGGATATTTCTGCAATCTGTCTGGACAACCCTGGAAGATGGGGGTTATACGCGCAAACGGCTGCAAGAAACCGCGAATAACGAGATGGGTGTCTTTGCCGGTATCACATATAATTATTATCCTCTGCTGATCGCCGAAGACTGGAAAAATGGCAATCAACTTCCTGTTGACCTGCAAACTTTTTCAGTTGCGAACCGGGTATCCTATTTCCTGAATCTGTCCGGGCCCAGTTTTGTGATAGACACCGCTTGCTCGTCTTCTTTGGCTGCCATTCATCTCGCGTGTGAGAGCCTGCGGCGGGGAGAGTGCAAGATGGCTGTCGCGGGCGGTGTTAACCTGTCACTGCATCCTGGTAAATTCCATTTTCTCGGCAGTTTTAATTTCATGTCGGAGGAGGGCCGTTGTGCTAGTTTCGCGGAAGGGGGCAAGGGTTATGTGCCTGCAGAAGGCGCAGGCACAGTGCTGCTGAAACCATTGGCAGCGGCAATTCGCGACCATGACCGTATCTACGGGATCATCAAGGGCAGTGCCATGAATCATGGGGGTAAAACCAGTGGTTATACTGTGCCCAATCCAAAAGCTCAATCTGATTTGATCAGAAGCGCTTTGCAAAAGGCCGGAATTCATCCGAGATCAATATCCTACATTGAAGCGCATGGCACCGGAACCGCTTTGGGTGATCCCATAGAAATACGCGGATTACAAAACGCCTTTGAAGAATTCACACAAGACAGGCAGTTTTGCGCGGTTGGATCAGTCAAATCAAACATCGGGCATCTCGAAGCCGCAGCCGGAATATCGCAGCTGGCCAAGGTTTTACTGCAAATGCAATATAAAAAACTGGCTCCCACGCTGCATGCGGAAAATCTGAATCCATACATCGATTTTTCACACACTCCTTTTTATGTACAAAGAGAATTATCCGAATGGCGTTCGGATACAGGCATGCCAAGACGGGCCGGCATCAGTTCGTTTGGCGCGGGGGGTACAAATGTGCACCTCATCGTGGAAGAGTATCTTGCTTCCGAAATGGATACCAGACAGCGGACAGGCGAGCAATTTGCTTTTATCTTGTCTGCAATGAATGCGGAACGTTTAAGGGATTATATAATGTCTGTCCATGATTATTTGCGGCGGGAAGCAGAAAATCACCATGACGATCTGGAATGCTGGCTGCGTGATATTTGTTATACCGCGCAGACAGGCCGTGAAACGATGCCCGCGAGGCTTGCTGTCGTCGCATTTTCATATCAGGATTTGATGAGCAAGCTCAAATTATGCATGCAAAAATCCAGGCCGGTCATGGACAGGGTCTGGATCAATGATTCCGCGAGACCTGGGTCTGCCCAGGAGGGAAGGGTGCTTTCAGGCGAGCTGAGCAGAGAGGAACAACTGGCGGAATTATGGGTCAATGGCGCCAATATTTCCTGGGAACCGCTGCATTCATCAAGCCGGTCACTGGTTTATTTTCCCACCTATCCCTTTGCGAAACGCCGGTGCTGGTTTTCGAATCATCCCGCTGCTATCCCGGAAAACGCATCGGTGACCAAAATAAAACCCTCATTGTCTTTGGTGGCAAACACAGTGACGAAACGGACAAAATGGGTCATTTTCAGCGACCTGGAAACCGGATTCCTGTTGCAGGATGGATTGGGCGAATCTTCCTGTCTGTATTGTTTCTCAGGCGACCATTTTGATGATTTCCAGCATGACGTGATTTACCTGAATCCTGATCATCCGGATGATTACAAGCGATTATTTTCCAGGATTTCGGCCGATCCGTTAATTGAATTGCAAGGTGTTGTCTATCTCTGGACCATGAATGGATCCAGTACTAGGGATGACGCCCGGAATAACCAGAGATTATTGTATTTGATCCAGAGCTTGATCCAACAGAATTGGAAACAACCGATGACTTTCCTTTTCGTCACCCGTGAATGTTCGCCAAGCGGCGAGCATGAATCTGACAGGAATGATATCGTGCAGCATCATTTGTGGAACCTGGCGGAATATTTTCGGAGCGAGCAGCTGGCGCATCAAGTATCCTTACTATCACTAACACAGACAAAAGCACTGCGAAAACAGGCTGGCTGTATTGCTTTTGAATTGCAAAACAGGAAAGAAGGCCACGACCGCATCTGGTATGTGGAAAATGAGCGGTACGCGAAAGCATTGACCAATCCTCCGCGTTTTATTGAGCCGCCCGGCGCACGCCGGCAGTCGGAAGAGCGGTTGACCCGGACGGACATTTCCCTGGATGACGAATATGTCACATCACTGGTCATGAACTCGCTGGCAAACATGCTTGGATTGGATGTATCCGAGATAGATCCGGATGTGGCTTATCTGAATTATGGCATGGACTCCATCAAAGGGATCAACTTCGTTGCGCGTATCAATGAGTCATTTCCGGATTTGTTGTCGCCCATGGATTTGTACCGCTACCCAAATGCACGGCAGCTCGTCAACCATATCATAAATTTCTGCGGACAGATGGAAACGCCAGAGTCCGCGGTTTCTGATGCTTCCATTTGTTCTGTCACGACAGAAAATGAGTTTATGTCCAGTATCGCACACCTTGATAATGCCCAGGTAGCGCGACTGCTGGAAGATGAATTCTCCGAGATTGAAGCTTTATTTTCCGGTCAGGGCAATTAATCAATGAAAGGGATGAGTCATGGATGAACAGATAACATTGCAGAAAGCATTATTTACCATTAAAAAACTCAAACAGATGATTCTAGAGCGGCAAGACAAGGCGGCGCGTCAACCTATCGCCATTACCGGAATAAGCTGTCGCTTCCCCCAGGCGCCAGGCAAGGATGCCTACTGGAAACTGTTATGTGAGGGCCGCAATATCATCTCTAACATGCCTGAATCCCGATGGGAACTGTTAAAAGGCACGCATGAAGCTGCGCTGCGTGATTCTGCCTATCCCTACTGGGGCGGTTTTTTGCCGGATATCAGCGCGTTTGACGCTTATTTTTTTGGCATCAGTCCTCGTGAAGCTGCTCGCATGGATCCTCAGCACCAGCTAATGCTGGAAGTGGCTTATGAAGCTTTTGAAGACGCCGGACTGACAATCGACAAGCTTGCCGGCTCTAATACGGGTGTTTTTTCAAGTTTATATGTCAGTCAATTAATGCATATGCAGCAAATGGATTCAGAAATGGATGCGTTGTATCTTCCGACAGGAAACGCGATCAGCATCGCGGCAAACCGGCTTTCGTATCTTTTTGATTTGCGCGGCCCCAGTGTGATCATTGATTCCGCCTGTTCCTCATCGATGGCTTCTTTGCATCTTGCGTGTCTCAATCTGCTGAGCCAGTCGTGTGATACGGCGATTGTGTGCGGTGCCAAGCTGAATTTGCTGCCCTATGTCAATTTCGTCCTTACCAAGGCAAAAATGCTTTCGGTGGATGGACAATGTAAAACCTTCGATGCGGGGGCGAATGGTTATGTGCAAGGCGAAGGCGTCGGAGCGATAATATTGAAGCCGCTGGACAAGGCGATCAGGGATAACGACCGTATCTATGCGGTGATTACGGGCAGTGCTGTCAATCAGGATGGCAAAACCAATGGCCTGACGGCACCTAACGGGTTACAGCAGGAAGCCTTGTTGAAATCCGCATATGAGGCTTCAGGCACGGATCCACAGAATATTTCATATGTTGAATGCCATGGAACCGGTACTTTTTTGGGAGATCCTATCGAAATTCAGGCGTTGGGCGAAGTCGTAGGCAGAAACCGTGATATTAACCGGCCTTGCTGGATAGGCTCTGTCAAGACCAACATCGGCCATCTTGAACCGGCAGCCGGAATTGCGAGCATGATCAAGGTTGCGCTGGCATTATATCATGGTCAAATTCCTCCGCATCTCAATCTTTCAACTCCCAACCCTCATATCCCATTTGAAAAGTATCGATTCAAGGTGCCCCGCAAAGTGGAAGACTGGCCTCGATATGGCACTCATCGTATCGCAGGTGTCAGCGGGTTTGGTTTTGGCGGGACCAATGCGCATGTGGTTATGCGTGAAATCTTGCCGGGTGAGAAACCGGCGTTTGTCTCATCTGCCCTTGTCAGGCCGGAACTGTTTACTCTCTCGGCCAAAGATCAGGCTGCATTAAAACAGTATGTTCACGCATGGCGCGGATTTCTTGAAGAGCATCCTGCCTTAAACCTGTCACAGATTTGTTATTCCCTGCATACCAGAAGATCACATTATTTTTGCAGGCTCGCCGTTAGCGCGTGTAGTATTTCTGATCTTGCCGCCGCTTTACATCTGCTTTGCGAAAGTGATTTTAATGAGATGATGGTACCGGATAATGTCTATCTGGACTTGAATAGGAAGAAGAATCAACAAGGATATTTAAAAGGCGGTATGGAAGAAATTCCATTAACTGAATTGGCGTCCGCCTATGTGAGCGGCGCCAATATTGACTGGCATGCGTTCGAAAAAGGCAGAAGTTTTCCTCATATGGATATGCCTTTGTATCCCTGGCAACATAAAGATTACTGGCCTCCGCTGATCAATCATCATGCTGAAAGACACGCGGCAAACTCATATCCTCTCCAGGGCAAACGCCTGGATTCACCCTTAAATACCTTGCAGTTTGAGTTTATCATTGACAAAAATTACATGCCGGATTTGCAGGACACCTACAATGTTGTTCATGCCGGCTATTACATGGAAATTTTCGCATTCATTGCCGGTCACATCCGGCAGCGCCCAGGGTTTACCATTGAAAACCATGAGTTTCTATCACCTTTATTCATGTTGAATGATGCAAGCATTACCATTCAGGTCACGGTGGAGCAAGCCGGCGATGATCAATACCAGTATCATTTCTACAGTCATACCGGCACTCAAAAACATTGGGCGCATCATGCTCAGGGATGGATTCATTTCAAAACGGCCGTGCCGCCAGTGATCGATGATCTGGATGCTATCAAAAATCAGTCTCTCTTCAATGAAACAGCCGATTCTTTGTATGAAAGGATTACTGCGATGGGAATGCCTGCGGGTGAAAGCATACGCTGGACCCGTAAGTTCTGGCTTGGAAAAAACTCCATTCTGTGCGAATTCAGCCAGCCGCAATCGACAGTGGCAAAAAACGGATTGTTCATGCTCAAAATCCATCCTGGCGTGATTGATGCCTCTATCCAGCCCATATTCCAGTTGCTGCCGCCCGAATTGATCAAACCATATATTGCGTCAGGCGTAAAAAAAGCCGTGTATCATGGCATAAAAAGCGGCCCTTATTATCTGCTGGGAATACTGGATCATCTGAATGATAACGATGCGCGGATCACAGCGAATTGTTATCTGATCAACGAGGGCAGGCAAGTGATAGCTGAATTCGAGGGGATGACCTTAACCCAGCTCGATAATCGCATGCAAATGGAAAGAATTGTCCATGCCAAGGAGGCGCATATCAAAATCGATCTCGCCGCATTGCCGGAAGCGGAGCGAAAGACATATGTCATGCATTTTCTTGTGCAGCAAATTGCGGTCATTTTTTCCATGCCTGAACAAGATGTTGCGGTTAATCAATCCCTGCGGGATATGGGTATTGACTCGCTGATGGCGATAGTGTTGATGAGAACATTGGAAATGGGTCTTGGTGTGAATTATGCCATCCAGGATTTGCTGGAAGGGCCGACGATTGAAGAAATCGCCGCCAATGTGTTGAATGCTGTCGCAGGCCGGTCAGGGGTACTGGAGGACAAGACGGTCACACAGTTTGCGGGCAGGCAGACCAATCCATGGATTGCCTATAGGCAGCCTCAGTCAGAGGCAAAATATCGTTTATTCTGTTTTCCATACGGTGGCGGCGGTGCGTCAATATACCGCGGCTGGCAGGAAAACATCTCCCGCTTGATTGAAGTCTGTCCCGTTCAATTACCAGGCCGTGAAAGCAGGCTTGATGAAATGCCCATCGGCAATATCAACACTCTGGTTGCCGTCCTGGCTGAGCAGTTACGTGATGAGCTTGACCGGCCTTTTGCCTTCTTTGGCCATAGTTTTGGTTCATTGATTGCGTTCGAATTGACACGCTATTTACGCAAACATAAATTACCGCAGCCAGTTCACTTATTCGCATCCGCTTTTCCTGATCCGCGCACTCCCACTAAAAGTCTAGACATTATTCTCAGGCAATTACAGGACATCAATGTGAACCTGTTTGATTGTCATCAGCCCGGGTTTATTTCCCGGCTTAGTGACGAGACTCTAGCGCGTGTGTCCGCCATATTCAATGAAAACGGAATTGATGAATATGGCGATTCCTTGATGAACAAGGAAATTACCAGGGTCTTGCTGCCTATTTTCAGCGGTGATATGGGTATCGTGAAAAGTTATCAATATTATGAAGATGATGCTCTGGATATTCCCATTACTGTCTTCGCTGGCAGGAAGGATACCTGGGTAGCATACGAAGATCATCTGAACTGGAGTGATCACACCCGGCAGCGCTGTGAAATCCATGCGTTTGACAGGGGTCATCTGTTTATCCGAGAAGAAGAGATTCGGTCTAGCATGATGCACAAGATCAGTCTCGCACTGGAAAATGCAGTGTAATGAATGTGACCATATTTTGAATGCCAGCCGCTGTCGCTGCAAGGCGATGGCGCGCTTTATGATATCCAATACGCGAGACAGTTCGGTGCTAGGTCAGGTTCCATGCAATCTGCGCGCCAAATACATTGGTAGCGGTATTGTTGTGGCCGACTGCTTTCGTAAGAGCGTTGGCATAATCCACGGATTCTTGTTTGAAAAAGGAATGACCGTAGCCGATGTCATAACCCACGCACAAGTTTTGTTGATAATGCAAGCCCAGGCCGATCACGATTGCTCTTCCTATCGGATCCGCTACGCCTCTGTCGCGGTCATTTGACGGCGTATTCATATATTGAACGCCTGTGCGCAGCAGCCATTGTGGTGAAGGCTTGTAGCTTAGGCCAAGCGAATAATCAAAGGTGTTGTGGTAATTAAAAGGAATCGTGACTGAAGTAATATTTCCCCCGGGGATGACGACTCTTTTCATGGTGATTTTTTCGAAAGTGCGCCAATTGGTATAAAATGCGGTTCCCATGATAGACCAGCGAGAATTGAGATCTTGCTGTATGCTTAATTGCGCCCGTGCCGGCAAGCCAGCGTTTGTCTTGTTATTTTCAATCTTGATTCTGCCTGGAGGAAAGGAGCCAAATACTTCACTTGATCCTGTCGTATGCATCATGACCATGGAATTGAAGCTGGCTCCCACGCGCGTCGCGGGCAGTACCTGGTATAAAATCCCGCCATGCCAGCCGTATCCCCAGCCCGACAGATAATTTTGTCCCACTGTATCGGTAAACGCGAGCGGCGGCCCATAAATATTGTTCAATTTGAATGCCAGTCGGACAGCATCCAGACCAAGTCCAAACGAGAATTTGTCATTCACTTTTACGCCCAGGCTGGGGCCCATATCAACGGCAAGCACTTGTGAACGGGTCGCAGCATAACGCACGATGGAATCCGTGCCATAATTGGTGCCCAAGGCGAACGGGACTGTTACGCCAAATCCGAAAGCCAGCCTGTTATTGATAGGGGCCGCGTAATAAAAAGAAGGAAAAAAAGCGCTTAATTGACTGGATGCGGTTCCTGACTGGCTGATGGTTAAGGGGAATGAAAACGGCGGGGTTTGGGTGGAACCGGTGAAACGGGTATGTCCTTTCAGGCCCAGTGCAGCTATCACCAACTGCTGCCGGTCAATGTTGACTAAACCCGCCGGGTTGGTATAGGTCGTGCTGGCATCGCTGGCTGCTGTCGCCCAGTCTGCATAGGCATTGCCCAGACCGGCGGCGTTAATAAATGGAATATTAAAGTCGGATGCGCAGACGGGGGAGGACAAGGCCAGGGCGGTGCAGATCCAGCCAGCGCGGCAATAGGTATTCATGAATGTCCTTTCCATTATGAAAATTCCTTTTAAATACAGAATATACTACTATAATCAAATGAATAATGGATAATATTTCCTCAATTTGAATCCAGGGAGCAGGGCGGCATGGGACGTATGCATTTGTTTGAGCTGGAAGATAAATCGTGGTGTCCGCGGGTTATTCGTGAAACAACCACGGATTTTCTGCTGGGGATTTATAATGTTTTTAATATCTATGAGCCGGCTTATGAAAAAATAGTCGAGATACTGGACAAAACGGGTTCTGATACCATCATAGATTGTTGTTCAGGCAGCGGTGGCCCTATCAGGCGCTTGCGTGATCATCTGGATAAATCCGGAAAATCCTTAGTCGTCATTAACCTGACGGATAAATATCCTAATGCAAGCGCTTTTGCCAGTCTTCAGGCGCGATACCCGGAAAAAATTGTTGGGCATGATCAGTCTCTTGACGCAAGCAAACTTCCGCCAGAGATGCAGGGGATGCGGACATTCTTTTCCTCATTCCATCATTTTCAACCGGATGAGGCGGTCAACATACTCCAGGATGCCGTAAATAATCAGGTTCCTATTGCCATATTTGAAACGACTCAAAGACATCCCATGGATTTTATTCGCGCGTTGCTCAGCCCTATTCTGATCTTGCTGATCTTGCCGTTTTCCAGACGCATGACCTGGAAAAAATTCTTTTTTACTTATCTTGTGCCTGTCACACCCTGGACTAACTGCTGGGATTATATTGTTTCAAATCTTCGGACATATTCCACAAAGGAAATGCAAGGTTTGATCAAACAACTGCACGCGCCGGGTTATTACTTTGAAACGGGCAAACTGTGGTCCAGGCGCGCACGCAGCCAGGTACCCTATTTGATCGGCTATAAACTATAATCATTATATAATTGCGGGATTAATTTGCATGAATATATATCATTTATGGTGATTATGTTTAAGGAATACGCATGAATGATATTTTAAAAGTAGGTACTTCAAGCGAAGCTTCACGCTTAACATCCAGTGAAGCGGATGACATTGAGAAAAAAATAGATTATGAGATCATCAAAACGCACCATAGCATGCTCTTGCTCGGTGCGATAGCCAATTATATCGGCGGTGCGTTTTATATTTTACTTCTTATGCATCATGATGACAGTGCAGAAGAAAAAAACCTGATTGTCTGGTATTTGATTCTGGTGATAACCAACACTATCAATATTCTCTGGGCTCTGCGATATCATGGCAGCGTCACCATTGATGCTCTTAAAAAATGGCGAAAGGTATTTCTGTTTATATTGGCCGCCATCTGTTTGACCTGGAGCAGCATAGGCATATTTTTTATCAGCGGCAGTATTTATTATCAGTTCACAACATTGACATTTCTACTCGCCGTTCTGATTTGCTTCAGTTTTTCATCCATTACAGATTTTACAGTAGCTGCAATTAGCATTGTCTGCCTTCTGGCACCCGTGATCGTCTTTAGAACCTCTATAGGCTTGCATAATTTTCTCACGACGCAACATGATCCCTTTATCAATCTCGGTGTCAGCGGAAGTTTTCTGGTATTGGGAATTTTCATGATGATTGCTTGTTATATAGGGCAGCGCATGGTGAGAAAATTCTTCAGACTCAGTTTTGAAAATATCCTGCTGAGCGACAAATTGAAAATGGCGAATGAATTTCTTGAGCAGCGCGTAAAAGAGCGCACAATCGAGCTGGAGAATTCACTTAAACTGGTGAAATACCAGGCCACGCATGATTTGCTGACGGAGCTCCCCAATAGACGCTTATTGGTTGAATATGTTCATGATGCAATTGAAAAATCCATAAAAAATAATAACATGTTCGCTATTGCCTGCGTCAGCATTAACGAAATCAAAAAAATCAATGAAGCGCTGGGAATGACGACTGGGGAGCAGGTTTTGAAGCGTATATCGCGCCGGTTTCAAAATATCATGAATGACAATGCGAGCGCTGGCAACAAGGTGGTGACTTATTTGCCGACCATCTCGCGGCAGGATGTATTTATCGTTCTGATTCATCCGTTTGATAATTTGAATGAAGTCATCCCAAAAGTGGAATTTCTTTTTTCATTATTTAAAGATCCGGTGATTATTTTAGATCAATCCATACATCTTACTGCCAGTATTGGTGTCAGCATATATCCCAGAGACAGCCTGGATGTGAATGAGCTGATCATGCATTCACACGCGGCATCCATCATTGCAGAGCAGCGCGGCGGAAATAATGTATTAGTCTATGAGGTTGGTATCGACACGGATTTGGCCAGGAAGCTGAAAATGGAAAATCAATTGCATAACGCCCTGAACAATCATGAATTCATGCTGAAATACCAGCCGTTCATCGACTTGAAGACCGGTAAAATATGTGGAATGGAAGCATTGATCCGCTGGAATAATCCCCTGTTGGGAACGGTGCGCCCGGACGAATTTATTCCTATCGCAGAAGCGAATGGAACCATTATTCCCATTGGTGAATGGGTCTTGCGCACGGCGTGCATGCAGACGGCCAAATGGCATTCTCAGGGATATAATAAACTGCAGATTTCTGTCAATCTTTCCGCCAAGCAGTTCAAGGAAAGAAATATTATCAAAGTCATTTCGGACACGCTCGCACAAACCGGGCTTGATCCTCAATATCTCAAGCTGGAATTGACAGAATCAAAAGCATTCAGGGAAGACGTGGTTCCTATTATTCATGAAATATCAGCCATGGGTATTTTGCTCTCCATTGACGATTTCGGCACGGGTTATTCGGCGTTTTCTAACCTCAAACTGTTTGAAATCGATCAAATAAAAATTGATAAATCGTTTATAGATGACATTGCAACAAACAAAGACAGTAAGGATATTGTCAGGAACACGATTGCCCTGGGAAAAAGAATGCAGATAAAGGTATTGGCTGAAGGTGTGGAGACCGGAAAGCAGATTGAAATATTAAGAAAATACGGATGTGACATGATCCAGGGCTATTATTTCAGCAAGCCGCTGGATGCGGAAGCATTCACGAGCTTGCTAAATGAGCATGAGATGATATCCACTTGATATTAATCAGGTCAAGCAGCGTGCTATCATTGACTGTGAAATCATTTTATACCTGTACTCAAGTTCACTTGATTATATACGGTTCATGTTTTTGTTTCCTAGAAGGTGTAAATTCCAGCGCTGCGAGATTTCTTTGATAACTTGTTGCGCGCGGACACTGTTTCCTGCTTTATCCAGCGGCGGCGAGAAAACCGCAATAGCCATTTTACCCGGGACAACGGCTAATATACCGCCGCCCACACCGCTTTTTGCAGGTATTCCAACCGTCCAAAACCAGATACCGCTATTTTCATATAATCCATTAATTACCATTTCAGAAAGGACATCTTGTACTTCTTTAGAAGAAATGACTCGTTGATGTGTTTGAGGATTAACACCTTGATTTGCCAATGTGGCGCCCATTAAAGCCAACTGACGGGCAGTGATCATAATGGAACATGCTTTAGTATACCTGTCTACAGCATCGAGCGGATCGCTCGCCATCATTCCGTAAGAATCAAGTAACTCAGCAATGCCACGATTATGTTGATTTGTTGCCATTTCAGATTGATACACAGACTTGCCTAAATATGGATTGCCATCACTTAGTTTTTTTATAAAATCGAGTGCACGCTGCCATTTTTCATGGCTGGTCTTGCCTTTGATAAGACTTGTTATTTGAATTGCGCCTGCATTGACTAAGGGATTTTGTAAATGATCTTGCTTTTCTTCTATAGCCATGACTGAATTAAAACTATGGCCTGTCGCATTCAGGCCCACTTTTTCCGTGACAATTTTCTCGCCATTGTCATGCAACGCAAGAGCATAAATAAAAGGTTTTGAAATCGATTCTATGGCAAATGGAACGTCAGCATCGCCAATGGATTGGATGTCTCCATTCACTGTAACAATCGCGATTCCAAACAGAGTTGGATCCACTTTGGCGAGTTCAGGGATATAATCTGCGTTTTTGCCGCCTTTTTTATCTTTATATTCCCGGTAAACATCATTAAGCGCTTGTTTGATGTCACGCGGATTGCTTATCCAGTTTGCAAAACCATTAGTTGAAATCAGGACAATTAACAATGCAAAAAATAATACATTATGTTTTTTGATCATATCGATTACTCAATATTTGGAAAGAATTCATTTTATAGTATAAATGGCATTACATTTTATTCAGACAGGTAATTTTATTGATTTGATTATCCCATTTGACTCGATCATGGCATGGCAGTCTGAATCAGTATTCAGGATTATAGACTAAAGAATGCTGTACCAACAATTTCCTTTATTGTCCTGTCTTGAAATAACGTCCATTTTCAGGCCGTGGCGGCGGGTGATAAAGAAGAGCTGGACGTGCGTGGCCGCATATGATATTCTTTATTACCGTGTGATTCATTACTCCGCAATTTCTCCTCAAGTGCAGTAGCAGTCAACAAGGCGTTTTTCATATAAAACTAAAGGTTAATCAATTTATGGCTATTCGTGAAAAGGGAACCGTCAAGTGGTTCAATAGTGACAAAGGATATGGATTTATACAACGTGCTCAAGGTGACGATATATTCGTGCATTTCCGCTCAATCACAGGAGAAGGATTCCGTACGCTTGAAGAAGGGCAGTTTGTAACATTCACTGTTAAACAAGGTCAAAAAGGATCACAGGCTGAAAACGTATCAGTTGAATAAAATAAATAGGAGTTTTGGCACTAGCATTTATGCTTACAGAATTCGCGAGTATAATCTAATAATCCTGCCCATCCTGATCTGTCTTGACTTTTAACCGTGAAGATGGTTTTAAAATAAGAAAATATGAGTATTTACAATGAGTTTTGATTCGTTCAATTTACACCCGTGTGTTTTAAACAATATACATGCGTTAGGCTATATCACTCCAACACCCATACAAAACCAAAGCATTCCTCCGATACTTTCAGGCAAGGATGTAATGGGTCTGGCACAAACTGGAACCGGCAAGACAGCTGCTTTTGCATTGCCTGTTGTCAATCGTCTCTTGACGGGGCCACGCTCTTGTATTCGCGCACTTGTTGTTGCGCCTACCCGGGAACTGGCGCAGCAGATCAATGATGCATTTGTTGAATTATGTCAGGGAACAGGGTTGCGTATTTTGACGCTTTATGGCGGTGTTAACATTAAATCGCAAATCAAGGCTCTGGAAAACGGCGTAGAAATTATAGTCGCGTGTCCCGGGCGTTTGTTGGACCATGTGCAACAAAAAACAATTAATCTCTCCAGGGTTGAAATGCTGGTGCTTGATGAGGCTGATCAAATGCTGGATATGGGTTTTTTACCCAGTATACGCAGAATTCTGAATCACTTGCCTAAGTCACGACAAACATTGTTGTTTTCAGCGACGATGGCATACAATATTGATGAGTTGGCATATGAAGTATTACACAATCCAGTCAGGGTGAAAATTGGCAATATCACGCCCGCCTCTTCAGTGAGGCAGGCATTGTTTCCTGTGGCGTCCCATCTCAAATCAAAATTGCTGATTGAGATATTGCGCAAGACAGATATTGAATCTGTACTGGTATTCACGCGTACCAAACATGGTGCCAAAAAAGTGGCGAAAAAACTGGAAGAAGCGGGTTTCCGTGCTACTTCATTGCAGGGAAATTTGTCCCAGAATAATCGGCAGAGAGCGATGGATGGTTTTCGTGACGGGACTATTCAGATACTCGTTGCGACGGATATAGCTTCAAGAGGCATTGATGTGTCAAAGATCTCCCACGTTATCAACTATGATATGCCTAACACTGTAGAAGCCTATATTCATCGTATTGGCCGAACCGGTCGCGCGGATAAAACAGGTGAAGCCTATACGCTTGTAACACATGAAGATGATAACGAGGTGCGCAATATTGAACGTGTGCTTGGTAACCGGTTGGAACAGTGCAATTTGCGAGATTTTGATTACTCGCATGCATGACATTGAGCGCGTTGTTTGTCGCAGTTAAGTCATTTAACGAAGTAAAGTTAAAAAAGCCTGTTTAAAAGGAATATGAGACAGCTGTCTCAATCCTTGGTTTTTGTTAGCAACTGGCGCTCTACCCATTTAAACCATAAATCTGGTCTATCAAATTCTTCTTCTGTTATCCTTTTATTTTTCTTCTCTGCCGTTTTGCGCGCCAAATCAAAAAATTTGCGTCGCTCATCGGTTTCAGCGTTTAAAAGATAAGCATAGGCGCGCTCCATATCTGGATTATCGATAAATAATCGAGGGCGTTTGGGAGGGATTACATTTTCCGTGTTTGAAATATCGCGCTTGCTGGTCATCTCAAAAATGACATCCGTTACTTTCATTCCCTTACGCTTAGTAAAGTATTTCACAGCAAAGCTTGCGTAAGAATTTATTTCCTTGATTGCCGGAACTAAGGCAAACCGATCTAGATCACTAAAGTTAGTCAGTTTGCCTTCGTGAATATGTAAACGACTGCGTAAATCGGTTATTTCTAGGGACAATGTTGATTTTTTGGCATAATGCGCGGTAGCTAATATTTCATACAATAAATTACTATATTTTTGAGTAAAGTGGGCTTGAATAAGGCTCTTCTCCAAGATAATCGGATCCTTGAATAACATCTTGCACTCAACAGGGTAAGAATATGTAACCTGTTCCAATTTTTCATCTAATTCTGCTTTTTCTAATAAACTTGTAATATTCCATTTCCCATCGACCTCATATTCAATGAGCGTTCTTATCAGCCTTCGAAACGACTCCTTTAGTCTTTCAAGCGGCGGCAGCCCTGCGCCATATACTCCTATCAATTCAGTCAGTAAAATCTTAAAACTGTCTTGTTTTAAAAAATGATGGAATGCATTATGCAGCAAATAGTTATATAACCTTCTGTCCGCGAGAGTAAGCGGGGTTGAGCTTGCAAGAAAAAGATTTTGAATCAATATCTTTTGTGTAGATTTTTTCATGTCAAACAAAGCGCCTTTATTAAGAGTATTTACATAATAAAACTCGTAACATATAATATCATATTATCATGCAATTTGTAAGGTATTCTTATGCTTGACTTGATTATGATATGCTTCATTGCGGGCGGCCTGGGTGCGATATTGCAAGGCATGGTGGGTGTCGGAACTGGAATTGTTATTATTCCATTGCTTACATTTATTCTGCCTGGTTATGGTATTCCTCAGGATATGGCAATACATATCGCATTAGCAACCTCCATGGCAGCAATCGTTACTAATTCATTTAGCGCTCTTATCAGCCATCATAAGCGCGGTAATGTTCAATGGCATATTTTTAAGAAAATTATCTTGTTCAGCGTAATTGGATCCTGTCTTGGAGCCTTGGCAGCCAGCATCACTTCTGGCCGATACCTTGAGAGTATTTTTGGCATTTTTATGCTATTTACCGCTGCTTACATGTTAGTTAAAGAATCAGCTGTCGATATTACAGACACCGCTCCAATATTATCTTTACCAAAGATGGCAACAGGCGGATTTGGCATTGGTTTTGTCGCAAGTGTTATCGGGACTGGCGGCGGTATATTAATGGTTCCATTTTTACATTCCCTTAATGTTAAGATGCGATACGCAGTGGGCACCTCGACTCTGATTGGATTGCCCGTTGCAATTATTGGTGCCGTTACTTATGTTGTTGCAGGATTATCACAAATGCACTCATCTTCTGTTACGATTGGTTATGTGCATTGGCCAGCGTTTCTTGCTATTTCATTGGCTGGAATTATCTGTGCCCCGATTGGCGCTAGACTTGCAACCATCTTGCCTGCAAAAATATTACAGAAAGCATTTGCTCTTTGCATGGCAATTGTTGGTTTGAAAATGCTATTTTAACTACAATGCTGAATTCGCTTTAGAGAGAAAAAACTGTCTCCTTATTGCTAAAGGAAATGGCTCTGATGAACTTGATAAGTTGTGTTTTGGCTTTGTTATTTATGTTTATGGCGGTGATGAATATCCGGGTAATGATGATGTGAATGGGTAACGGCCTCGTGCTGATGCGGATGAGTATGAGGTTTATCTTTGTCCCAAGAAAAGTCATGCGAGTGCTGGTGATGCGCATCGTGTGCGTGATAATGGCTGTGCAGCAGTCTTTCATGTGTATGAGTATGATCGTGATACTCAGTTAGATGAATCCAAACGCCGATTCCCATGAATGAAGCGGCGATCCAAAATACTATTGATGTGGGTTCATGAAAAAATACGATGACAATGGCTGCGCCAACGAACGGTGCGGTGGAAAAATACGCACCTGTTCTGGCTGTTCCTAAGTGACGCAATGCTAAAACAAATAAGACAAGACTGACTCCATATCCAAGAAATCCAATCAATAAGGCATAATTGATTGTTGACCATGCAGGAAACGTTAACCCAATGGCAAATGCCAAACTAATATTTATAATTCCTGATATTAACCCTTTACTTCCTGCGATAAATACTGAATCAGACGAAGAGATTTTTCGTGTTAAATTATTATCTATTGCCCAACATAAACAGGCTGTTGCAATTGAGATTGATCCGATCCAGCCTTCTACGCTAGCATGTTTAGTTAAAGACAATAGCATGCCGCCAGCAACAATAAGTAACATGCCAAATATGATTCGACGATCAGTGTGTTCTTTAAAGAAAATCCACGCAAATAGGGCGGTTAATACGGATTCAAGGTTTAAGAGAAGAGAAGCCGAGGCTGCGCCGGTTTGAGTGAGCCCTAGCATCAGCAAGATAGGTGCAATGATGCCGCCAAAGATAATCGCTCCTACTAACCATCCCCATTCATTTCTTAAAAGACCGGAGCGTAAATTTTTATCTCTTACCAGCTTGGTAATGCCAAGTCCTATGCCGCTTCCAAGATAAAGCAAGCCTGCCAATAAAATCGGTGAAATATCACCGGTTAGTTGTTTAGCAAACGGCGTACTAGCTCCAAATAAAAGTGCGGCAGTAAGCGCCGCAAATGTTCCTGTAGATGAGTGAAATCTAATCATAAATTATATGATAACTGATATCAAAGAAAATATTAATCAGGCGCAAAAGCAATTTCAACAACACCGTTTGGATCAAACATCGCCTTAAAATGCGTAAACATTTCAATCCTGGACCGATCATTTTGACCTTGTGAAAGCAACTCTTGCCCGTACAGTGCTATGTCTTCTACAATTCGTTCGTGCCTGTAATAGGATAAAATTGTCTTGTCGATGTTTGTCTTGCCATATCCTTTATAAAAATAACCGGTTTCCTGAGACATATTCCAGACATTCCCGACACCGCCGCCAATAAACATAAGATCACGTTCTTTTGGTGCCATCATCGGCTCGTCCCAATCAATGATATAAATAGAATCATCACTGGCAATTATTACATTGCCAGCATGTATATCTGAATGACACAGCACGTATTCATCCGGATCAGGCTGAATTTTTTTGGACAGTTCTTCTGCAGAATCAACTAATCGATGAATTATATTGATATTCTTTTTAAAGAATGATTTGAACTCTGATGTGATGCTGTCATCTGTTGCGTCAGGTTTAATTTTGCTGTAAAAAGACCTAACAATTTCACGCCATCTGGCCGAGTAAGTTTCTTTTCTTAATTGTTGTTGAATAGAAGCGGGAACGGGTGTTCCATGAATTTTTCTTAGTGTTTTTCCAAGTTGTTTCCACTGTTCTTCTGTTAAATTCTTGATGAAACCATTTGGCGCATGGATAAATGGATACACAATTATTTTAAAATTATTCAACTGAAGAAATAATTTTCTTTCAAGCGTGTGGATAGGGAAAATAATTTCCTTTATCCCTGAATCGTGCAAGAGGTGAATAATTGATAAATTAATTTCATCATAATGACCATGCTTTAACTTCACGAAGTAAGAACGGGATGTTGCATTGGCTTTATATGCAAATGCATTCATATCAGCACCGCCAGGGATGAATTGTGCTTCTTGGATATCAATTCCATAATGAATTTTCAAGAGTTCGATGATTTGTTGTTCTTGGATCGTTTTTTTAAGCATAAGAGTCATAAGTTGTTAGAAAATGAGCTAATTTTAAAGAAAATATTAAATTCAGGATACCATTTAAATAGCTGCTTGAAGAAGTGCTATAAAATCACAAATACATTATATGAACGATTCTCGCGTGAATTAGGGTCCGTGAATCCCACTTATAAGCGCATATTTTGACTATTAATTAGCCAACAAATAGTTACAATGCGCTTATTAAATTATGGAGTGGGAAAGGGTGGGATACAAGCAGCTCGATTATTTGAAACGTTGTCAAATTCTCGCATTTTGGAAGGCAGGGTATACACAGACTCAGATTGCAAAGGAAATCGGAGTTAACCAATCAACGATTAGCCGTGAATTAAAACGAAATATCACTTTTGTAAGAACCCAGCTTGGTTCATGGCAATATAAACCGAATTATGCCCAAAGTTATGCGAGAGAAAGGCATAGAGAAAAAAATAAGAAAATTAAATTAACAAAGGAAGCAGCCGATTTTATTCGACAAAAATTGCAGGAAAAGTGGAGTCCAGAACAGATTAGTGGATATGCCAAGAAGCATAATTTATTTTCGATAGGCAAAGAATGGATTTATCAATTTATCTTAAAAGATAAACAAAAAGGCGGTAAATTATTTCTAAATTTGCGCCATCAAAATAAAAAATATCGAAAACGCTATGGTAGTCCAAAACGTACCGGACCAATAAGAAATCGACGCTTCATTGACGAACGGCCAGCAATAATAAATGATAAGCACCACCTTGGCGACTGGGAAATTGATACCATTATTGGCAAGCAACAAATGCAAGCAGTTATTAGTATCGTTGAAAGATATTCAAAGAAAACAGTACTAAAGAAAGTTTGCAATAAAACGGCAAAGCTTGTTGCAGAAGCCACAATTGATTGCCTTAAATCATATACGGATTCTGTACTGAGTATAACTGCTGATAATGGTTCTGAATTTGCTCACCATACAAAAATCAGTGAAGAATTACGTGCGGAATTTTATTTTGCCCATCCTTACTCATCTTGGGAGCGAGGCTTGAATGAAAACACAAATGGATTAGTCCGCCAATATTTGAAAAAGGGAGCAAGTTTCACTGAAATTTCTGATGTAGATTTAGAATTAATAATGAATGAATTGAATAGCAGACCTAGGAAATGTTTAGGTTTTTTAACTCCCAATGAAGTATTTGAAAAAGGTTATATAAATGTCGGTTAATCAACTTATAATTTAAAAATTAGTGTTAAGTAATCTCCCCACACAATCATTAATAACCCTAAAATCAGAACAATAGTATTTATGAACATCGCTCTTAAATAAATAATGGGGAAATTTAATTTTTTGAAACGTTGATATAAATATATTCTTCTAAAAACTAATATCATGATAGCGATCGTAAGTACAAAAGGAAGAATATGACTCCGTTCTATCCATTTTTCACTTGCTAAAAAACCCATCGATAAAATAACAGCAATAATAAGAAGAATAGCAAATGTAGGGGAAGAGCTATCAGACAAAATTCCTTTGTAATCATTAGGCAACTTTTTACGAATGCTTGCCATTGCGTAAAAATAATAGATGGTCGCCGCAATCCCTAGAAATATAATTATCAATGCCATTTTACAAATCTCCTAGGAATACTATAATATATGACTAAATTTCAAACAAGATATGATAAAAGTGAACTCCAATTTCATGTGTTTCATATAAGTGATAGGAAATCATTGATAAATTAGAAAAAAATGATATATAAAACGGTATGCACTTATTTGTGGCATTCACGGTCGAATCCTGATCCTATACTTCCAGTAAGGAAATTTACTGGAAGTATAGGGGCTATGCACAATCTCATGTTAAACGATCGAGACAATGCATCTAATTCGTTCATATTAATTTCTTGTACCAGTTCAATAATTCTTTACTAATCGTATGTGGATAATCTTCTATGTACCAATAGGCACCTTTACCTAAATCATAAGTAGTTAAATTTTTCAAATTATCTTTACACCAATTTAATTTATCTTTTGATATAAATGCACCTTGATCCACATGAAATAATAAGATAGGTAAATGTGTTCTCCTCAACCATCTATTATATTCTTCAATAAGATTTACAACATTAACGGGCTCTCCAGCTATCGGCAATTCCTGGGGCGCGCGCCATATAGGCAAACGACTGCGTGGTGATTCAAAAGGTTCGCGATAAAATTTTCTTTCTACTTCTGTGAAGGAACGAAGATTGCCGCCATCTCCAATACGACTTACAAATACATCTTGATTGACGATTAAATCCCATCCTACATCTTTAGTGCGGAATTTTTTGAATGTTTCCACAACTTGTGGTCTGCCAGGATTGAACTCATCCCAGGTTGCAAATGGAGAAAATAGAGGTTCCATGAATGCCATAGCTTTGACATTATCTTCGTGAGATTTTGCGTAATTTAAAGCAAAAGTCGAACCCCAACTATGAGCAACGAATACAATATTTTTTAGATTAAGCTTTTCAATGAAGCCATTTACATACTGAATATGATCAGCAATACTGTATTCAATATCAGGTTGCTCTGAACGACCACAACCTACTAAATCTAAAGCAATGCAGCGAGCATTTTTTGACAAATGCGGAATGACATTGCGCCATAGATATGACCATGAAGGCATCCCATGCAAAAATAAAATGACGTCTCCTTGGCCTTCATCAATATAGTGTATTTTTGATCCGTTTACAGTCACAAATTTAGAATCAAACGGGTATTCAGAAGAAATATTAGAATCGTACATAAACCACCTTTTCTTATATCATTAAAAATGAAATTTTTCTGTATGAGATTCGCCTTTTCGGCCTACGTAGATGACTTGCTCACCATCAAGATAAACGGTATAGCTGACCGTACCTGCCGCGATAATATTTCTTAAAAACGCTGGATAATCTATTTCACCTTTTTGGGCGGCCCGAATAGCTTCAATCACTTTTGCTTGATTAAAATCGTTCGCTAATGCGGGTAGATTTTCTATTGGCATACGCTCAACGTAAGACTCGCCGTCCTGAGAATAATATGTTATTTCCAACTTCATCAGATCAACATAATACCGCTCAATACCAATTTTTGATAAATTGCGTATTCTTTCAGGAAAGGATACTTTTTTATTTAAACATTCTTTAAGAAGATTAATATCAATCATAATTTACCTCGTTTTATTTTAAAAACCACCCGCCAAGCGACTCAATGCCGGCATGTCGCAGTAATTTTTTTAAAATTGACTTCAATTGTTTTTTCTCAGTCTCAGAAAGACATGAAAAAAATTCTTTTTCATTTAATTCAGCCAACTGCGCTAATTTAGGTGTTAGTTCTTCTCCTTTTTTCGTAAGAACAACAACGCTAGATCGCCTATCTTTGCCTGGCTGGCGAATGACTAATCCACTTGATTCCAATTTATCTAAGACTCGAGAAACAGCGCCTTTATCGACTTCAATAAACTTAGCCAATTCAACGATATTAGAAGCATCATTATTATATAAACTAATCAAGATGCGCCATTCAGGAATGGCAATATCTTGCTTCGCTAATTTAGCCAGGAATGAAGAATGTACTTTCATTCTGAGCCTGTTTAGCCAGTATCCAATGTCGTCTTGCAAGCTATGTTTGTATTTAGTCATGACGTAATTATAGTTGCATAAACAACAGTTGTCAAGACAACTATAATGTCGGCAACATTCCCAAGCTAAGTCTTTGATCATATCAACGACCACATTCGGCATAAAATATCTTTCTCACTGGACATCAATTACTTCTTCTATCATTTCTTCACTACCATCGCGACCTCAATGGAAACGTAATTTGTGTTCATAGGATATGCGCGTGTCTCTGCTGCTGATCAATATTGAATATGCAAGAAGACGCGCTATAAAGCGCCGGCTGCGAGGAGGTTGTTTATGTCGATAGGATAAGCGGCGCCAAGGCTTCATGTCCAGGTTTGCATTCTGCCCTATCACATTTGCGTAAAGACAGCACCTTGGTTGTATGGCGATGCGAATCAAATCGTTATGCCAAATATTTTCATAAATTAAAACTATCATAACCATAGAAATTAGAGAATATGTCTATGCATATAAAGTGACTATAATCGGACAACTTCGTGCCAATCAGTCGAGCCATGCCTGGCGCCATCGAAAATGTATGTGTGGTTTGTTCGATTGTCATGGATTTGAAAGTAAGGGTACTGCAAATCATGATAAAAATGTACTGGTGGGAAGGTTATTACGGATTTAAAAGAACATTCACCAGGGCGTTAACTGGCATGCGGCCATACGTCAATAATTTTGGTGATCAATTATCCCCTTTCATTATTGCCATGTTGTCAGGCATGAAAATCAAGCATACTTTGAGGGAGGGAAAAATATTGGGGTTGGGATCCATTTTCTTTTGTTTGCGCCAGCGTGACACGGTTTGGGGCGCTGGTTTATTGAATTCTAATCATCTTCATTTTGCCATGGCTGCACAAGATGTGAATTATCGCGCTGTGCGAGGACCAAAGACGCGGTCACTTTTGGTGAATAACGGGATTGCATGCCCTGAAGTGTATGGTGACCCCGCTCTTTTACTACCTCTGCTGGTTAAAAATGACATCGATAAGCGCTGGCGGATTGGAATTGTTCCACATTTCAGCCATTATCGGACTTTTAAAACCATGTTAAACCATGATCTGCGCGTGAAAGTCATTGATGTTGAAAAACCATTTCATGATGTGATTCGCGAAATTCTGTCTTGCGAGGTCATATTCTCAAGTTCATTGCATGGTTTGATAGTCGCTGAAGCCTATGGAATCGATGCCCTGATGTTGACTGTTGGCAAGCCTCTGCATGGGGATTTATTCAAATTTGACGATTATTTCGCCTCAACTGGCCGCCCCACCTTTTATGCCGATTTTATTGAGGTATCCGATATAAAGTCATTGGTTGCAATGGCAATGAATAATCCAAAGCCAAATATCAATATTCATCCGCTTTTGGATGCATTTCCATTTGAGTGTGCGCGTGAACGAGTGAAGCATCCGTCAGACACAGCTTGGAGCCGCATCCATGGCACAGCGACAATATACAGATCGTCTATCAGGCCGCCCTGTCTTCTGATACCCGAGGAGGATTAAAAGTGATTTACGCTGTCCCAAAAAAAATTGCAATTATCAGCCCGCCATTTGTTGGGCATTATCGTATCCTTTTTAATCTGGCTGCGCGGCTCATAGCGTCAGATAATAATATACATATAACGTTTATCATAACGGGCTGGACGCATGTCAGTCTTTCAGACCTAGAAAGGAAAAAGTTTGACATCAGCCGAATGACCTTGATAGAAATGGATGGCGGGATTTTTCAGAGACCTGCGCCATTTTACTTTACTTTTCCAAGAGTCACAAACCTGATTGAGCGCGTCATCAAGGCATGCGAAGACCACATGTATATTATTTACGACACGTTTTCGCTGGAAGGATATATCGCGGGTCAAATCCTTGGTATCCCAGCAATTTGTTCTGTTACCGGCGTAATGGGTCCGTTTGACTCTCGCCTACCCTTGTTTTCGCAAGCGATAACCGATAATGGGCCAATCATCAATCAGTTGGAAGATACTTACAAGATATCGCTACTTGAGCGCATTCAGATGCTTGGAGATGGATATTTTATCGCATCCGATTATCAAACTATACAATGGTCATGGCCGAAATTGATAGAGATAGATGATTATTCATGCAATAGATCTCTTGTGAATAATCAATTCATGCGCCCACTCAATAATCGAACCTGCGCCGTCAGAAGCTTAGAGGAAAAAATAATTTATTTTTCGTTGGGCACAGTCGTCACCACCCATTTATGGAGTCATTCTCAATCGCTGCAGAGATTTGTCAGAAAAATACTGGAATCTATAGTTGAAAAATTTGACGGCCGGCATGGATACAGGGTCATTATTTCGGCCGGGCGCAAGGTATCGGATCTGTTCACGACCATACCTAGAAATTTTCTGGTGAGTGAAAGCTTGCCGCAACTGGATATCCTTAGTCAATCGAATCTTTTTATAACTCATGGCGGCGGAAATAGCGTGAATGAAGCCATTGATGCCGGCGTTCCAATGATTGTTATTCCCTTTTTTGGTGATCAGCACCAAAGTGCTGCAAATGTACAAAAGTTAGGTATTGGCCATTCATTTATGCATGAAGAACACCTGCTTGATAGAGTGATAGATGCCTCATCGGGTTTATATGAAAGACCGTGTTTAACAGATAAAAATTCATTATATAATGCGATTGATTTCTTGCTGCATGAAAATGACTGCGCTGGAGCGTTTATGGATCTCAAACGTGATGAGCATATCAATATAACCAATTTGAACAGGCTGTCTCTGGGATAGTATTCTTTCGTGGCATTCATGGACAAACAATTATTCGTGAGACCAGATTTCACTTCCATGTTGGTTAAATTGTCTTTGCCAATAGCAATAACACAGTTTTTGACCATGGGGTGCGGGTTTCTCGCGATGGCGATGACAGCAAAGCTGGGCCAGCCTATGCTGGCTGCGGGAGCGATCATTTACACTGTGAACATGGTCGTCCTGATTATACCCGCATCGCTGTTTTTTATGCTGAGTATAAGCATAGGAAAATATTATAGTCTGGGTCAGCATGTATGCATTGGTCGGCTGCTGCGACATGCGTGGATCCTGGCGATACTTATGGCTTTGCCTGTCATGTTTATCTTCTGGTATATTCTTCCTGTTCTTGCATGGTTTAATCAGCCGCTTCAGGTAGCCCTCATTGTACAGGAATTTTTTCATGCCAGCATCTGGCGTGTGCCCCTGTTTTTTATGAGTGTGTGTAATCAGCAATTATGTTATGGCATGCGTAGACAAAAAATCGATTTGTACGTTAATCTCATTGGCGCGGCTCTGTTTTTGGTGAATGCTTATTCACTGATATATGGTGAGTTCGGCTTTAAAGCATACGGTGTCGCTGGACTTGGTTTTGCATATGCAATCCAAACCTGGTTCTATTTTTTCTTTAGCGTCACGATATTTTATTTCAACTCTAAGTTTCATGCAATTAAGCTGTTTTCATTTAAGCAGCGGATTAACATGACATTGGTGCTAAGTCTGATAAAAATGGGGTGGCCCATCAGTTTGCAAATCGCGTGTGAGTTGATATCACTCTTTTTATGCGCGATATTTATGGGTTGGATTAATATCGCCTCACTTGCAGCTTATCAGATTATCTTGCAATACCAATTCCTGGTATTTGTTCCCATTTTCGCCATTTCTCAGGCGGCTGGAATTATGACAAGCCAGACTTTGCATGGGCCGCAGCCTGACGGCATCAGTACGATAGGTTTGGCAGCCGTGCGTCAGGCCGGTGTAATCAGTTTCGCAGCAGGAATAATGTTTGTCATTTTCCCAATTCAACTGTCAAGGGTTTTTCTGAATAACGCCGATTTGCAGAACCTAGAAATCATGCGCTTTGCCGCACTATTCTTTTTTCTGATGTCCATCTATCAGTTATTTGATGCGGTAAGAACTGTGCTCACCGGCCTTTTACGCGGACTGAGGGATGTCATTTATCCCATGATAATCAGCATCTCATTTTGCTTAATTGGCATATCATTGGGATATTTCTTCACTTTTTGCCTGAAATGGAATGCGGCGGGTTTGCTTCTGGGTTGGATATGCGGCGTCATTCTTGGAACGGTAATATTGTATCGACGCTGGTCTTATGCAAGCAAGAAATTATCGCTTTCCTTATAAATACCATTCATCCCTAAACATGCGCGTGGTCGGCAATGCGATTGAACTTTCTTATGGGTAGACGTATTGCGCGTGTCAAGAATTGTTAAATATAGATAATAATTATGGTAACTATATTATATAAATATTTTACATATCATATGAACTGCACTATGTTTATTTCGCAGCAAGATGAAAGGTGATAAAAATGCCGAGATTCAATGAAGATTCGCGTAAAATAGCAGAAAACATATTTGGCTTGTTGTTGCCATACTTGCGCCTTACGGATTCGACTGATTCATGTGGGCATGCTCATCACGCGCAGTGTTTCTATGGGCATGTCAATCTGATCCAAAAACGTATTATGGAAAGCCGTCAAATCTCTTTTGTGCTTCCTGCGTTTCCGGCAAAATCATCGAATTTCAATAAAACAGTCGGGCCTTATCCGGATATGGGAGAGCGTCTGTCACTGAAATTCTTGAATAATTTATGTAACGAGATGACGCGGTTTCATGCGCCGGGCGCAAAAATTATTATCTGTTCTGACGGCAGAGTGTTTAATGACCTGGTGTTAGTTAGTGATGCTAATGTTTCAATTTACACAAATGAAATTTCCAGGATTATATATAATGATAATTTATCTAACCTTACTACCTATAGTCTGGAAGATCATTACCAATCCACAGATTTTGTAAGCGTACGCGAACAATTGGTGGATGAATATGGAGAGATTGTTGATCTGATTAAAGGAAAAGTTAAGGCAAATCATCACGAAAAAAACATATTTAATGGCATACATCGATTTATCTTTGAAGATCAGTCGGCGGTCATGCAGTATTCATCTAAGAATGAATTACGCAAATCAGCTAAAGAAACAGCCTATAAGGTCATTCAGCGCAGCAATGCATGGAGCCGGTTTGTTGAAAAGCAATTCCCTGACTCGATCAGACTTTCTATCCATCCACAATCTTGCGGCTCAAAAAAGTTGGGTATCATGTTGCTGAAAAGCACCGATCATTGGGCTACTCCCTGGCACCGTGTTGCTATCTATAACGGGGCTGAATATGTTTTGATGAGAAGGATTGAAGCGGAAAACCTGGGTGCCAGGGCTGTTTATTCGAATAACCGATTTAGTCATTATGTCGCATAGGTCAATCACATGTCTTTAACGATCAGTCAATTAAAACCATTTGGTCTTGATATATTCTCAGGAGAAGGCAGCCCGCTCCAGCAAGTCTTGTCCGGCTCCGAATTATGTGAGTTGGTGAAGAAATATCACCTTGTTGTATTCAGGAAATCAAAACTGGAAAACATAAATACCATGATTGATTATGCTAAATCAATGGGAAATCTTCTGGAATGGGAATTTGGTACTGTCATGGAAATGCAGGAACACGTCAATCCAAAGAATTACTTGTTCACAAATGGACATGTTCCATTTCATTGGGACGGTGCGTTTCATAAGGTACCTCGGTATCTGCTTTTTTATTGTGTGCAGGCACCATTGCCCGGCTGCGGCGGTGAGACCATTTTTACTAACACACAGAACATCTATGCCTCGGCATCTAGAGAAGAGCGGCATGAATGGGAGTCGTTGGCATTGACTTACCATACTGAAAAACTCGCTCATTATGGAGGATGCATTTCAGTTCCGCTCGTCGATTATCACCCGGATGACGGTCAGAAAATATTGCGGTTCGCAGAACCTGTTCCTGATACCATGCTAAACCCTGTTCATGTTAGCGTCAATCAGCTTGACGCAGCTGAATCCAGCCGATTTATTGAAGAAATGTCGCGCCGCTGCCACCTTGATTCGAATTGTTACACACATCAATGGTGTGAGGATGACTTTCTTATCGCTGACAATTATACGCTCTTGCATGCGCGACGGCCGTATATCAAGGAAGCTCCGCGACACCTGCGAAGAATACAAGTGGTGTGAGGACAAAATGAGAAAGATGACTTTGCTTGATATAAAAATGCAACATACACCTGAACAATTCGGCCATTATTTGAGGCAAATGGGGGATGTGTTCTGGTGGGAAAAAGATAAGTTCTGGGTTGTGACGTCGCATGAGTATGCGAAATCCATACTGATCAGTAATGATTATACTTGCGACCGTTCTCCATTTTTTATCAGCCAGATGCCGAATATCGGCCCGGATGTCATCATGGATTTTTTTTCTGTTATCAGTAAAATGATGGTAATGAGTGATGCGCCTCAGCATACTGTCAGAAGACGTATTTGTTACGATGGGTTCACAAACCGCACCCTGCATGAATTGGAACCCTTGGTTCAGAAGACTATTGAGAAACAGATCAGGATATGCATTGAAAAAGGCCGTATGGATGTGGTGGAAGACCTTGCCAAGGTAGTGCCTTCAACAATACTGGCCGACTTTTTTCATATTCCTGAAGATGAGCGGAATTTGTTCTATGAATGGTCTAACAATATGACACAGTTTTTTGGCGGTTCTTCTCAATATCGGAATGAGGATGGCGTGAAAGTCAATGAAAGTGCAAAAAATCTGCGAAATTATTTTATTGATTTGATCATTCAACGCCGCAGAGAGCCAAAAAATGATTTTTTAAGCATATTGCTCGCCAATCAAAAGGCATTTCAACTTTCTGACGATGAAATTATTTCACAGGCTATCATGATGCTGGTGGCTGGCCAGGTTACGACAACCGATCAATTTTGTAATAATATCTATACGATAATGATTACACCTGGCGGACTGGAATCATTGCAATCTGACCATATTCAACTGGATTTAGCGATCAATGAGTTAAACAGATTGGATCCGGCTGTATCATTTATTTTCCGTGTCGCCAAAATTGATACCTTAATCGGGACGCAGCGCATCAAAGCAGGTGATGTCATCTTCATATCGACGCATGCGGCTAATCGGGACCATCGAGCTTTTGATAATCCTGATTTATGCCTGCTTTCAAGAAAGAATAACAAACATATCAGCTATGGTTTTGGTTCGCACTATTGTATTGGCGCTAAGCTTGCTCAACTTGAAATGATAAATTGTCTTCGTTGCATGATCAGAACTTTTACCAATCTGAGATTCGCGGACGATGATAAGCCGGTTCGAAAACATCATAGCCTGGCTTTTTCGGGATTTGAAAAGCTGCCGCTTGTGTTTGACATAAATTAATCAGATGTGGAAATTTATATGACGGCAGGATGATTATTTCAAATATCATCACAAATCTTTTTTTGAATTTGATTCATACACGGAGTTCATATTTTACGCTTTTTTTGCGACAATATGATATTTATGCCAGTGCTTTGGTTTGTCCAGGGCGCCCGCTTCATTGGGTTCTTCTTCTTCAAAATATTCGATTTCCAGTTTGCTAAACAAATTTAAAATGTCCGCATAAGACAGAAAAGTCATGTTATCTCGTTTATGCCAATCATCTCGGCTTCCAAAGAAGCTTCCAGCGAAGCGCCCGCCAGATGAAATGGAGTTAATGATTTTAGGCCAAAACAAATAAAATTCACTCTTATCTAAGAAGGGAAGACTGAAACTTGCATTCACAAAATGCACTTGCGGCAGAAAGCTTAATCCTTCAAATTTACATAGCTTGATCAACAGCTTTTCGGACAGACTCAGTGGCAGGCTGGATATTAATGCAAGCATTGAATCAGTGCTTGAATCCATTGCGGTCACGCGCCATCCGGACCGCAACAGATAAAGCGAATCCGAGCCGCTGCCACACCCCAGATCAATGGCCTGACTAGGAAGAAAACCTGATTCATTTTTAAATTGATCCAGTGCGATTAACAAGGCTTTTCTTGGTCTTGTGCGTTGACGGGTCATTTGATAGTAATTACTCCAGCGCGAGTCGCTCATATTCAGCTCCTGGTTACCTCAAGGTAACTAATTGACTAAGTTATTCAGGATTAATATATTCAACATGCAATAAAAATGCATCACACTGGAGGTCAAAATGAAATATCAGATCATAAACAGGATTGTGAAAAGAAAGCTGAAAATGAAACGAAAATGCTGGTGTGGACCAGGCACGTGCGTCGGTTAGATGGCGGCAAAATCAGCGCGTCTGTTAACCCGGATGCGCTGTCATGCTTATATATAAATGGTTACTTATCTCAACTCATGCCATGATTCCTGATATCAATGAATTGCTCTCATATACAAATGCCAAGATCTTGTCTCGCTATTCGAAAAATCATCCCGATTCAAAAATGAGCGGTCGCGAGGCTCTGTCAGAATTGATGAAATTCATTTGGCTATGCTGTATCCACAAGGTTGAATTGTCACTGCGGCCTTATGATGAGACGCTGCATTTCTCCTGTCTGATTTATGATGAAATGGCTGAAATTGATGATATGTGGCATATCTTTCTGTTATTCACAAGAGATTACCAGAAATTCTGCGCGGACTATCTGCATGGATATTTTTTTCACCATGATCCAATCGTTTCAGATGAGATACCGCTGAATTTCGAGATCAATCTGAGACGCTATTTGGAGTATATACATGACAAATTAGGAGAGGAAACATTAATCAAATGGTTTGAGAAAAAATAGAATTAAATAGTCTGTATGTTGGCGAAGTAATTGATTGGCTATTAATTTTTCTCGATGAATTTTCTTTCTGCCTTCATGATCTCCGGCATGTTTTCCAATGTCCACTCAGTCAATGTACGAAGTTGCAAACTTAATGATTTTCCAAGAGCAGTCAACTCATATTCAACTTTCATAGGAAGTATAGGATAGGATTGCCGTGACACAAATCCGTATCGTTGCAATTTCTGTAACGTTTGTGAAAGCACTTTTTGCGAAATTCCTTCAATTCTCCGCTTTAACTCGCCAAAACGGCAGGTTTTTGTTGAAAGAAGATTAATGATTAGAATGGTCCACTTATCACATACAACTTTGATAACAGCGCGTGACGGGCACATCTTAATGTAAGGATCGAATTGATTATCGCTCATGAGCATTACCTGAAAGAGTTGTCAATAACGGGTTTTTATTATATTCAGATACGTCGTAATGTAAACCTGTCGTGTCGCGGATGCTCATTGAGCAGTGTCAGTCAATGTGTATATAGAAGGAGGTCATTTATTGCTTGAAATTTATTGCTTGAATAAAATACGTGACAATCAATATAAACTATAACGCCATCTAGCGCGTTGGCGTCATTATACGCACAATAAAAAACTTGCATTAATTACGTCTTATTATTAAGATACGCACAATTCGTATTAATATTCTTTAATATAACCTTCTCATTTTTTGATCAGCTATGGTTTAATCTGGCAGTAATCATCAAACCATACAGTTATAGAGAGATGCCAATGCATAATTACACTAATAATATGAAGCCTGCATCAGCTTGATCTCGTGTCAGCTCACTGGGTTTAAAGGCAGATGAATCTTTACTCTGATATACACAAATCATGAAGTGTTGACTTGAAAGATAAGCTCGATTGTCGTGTCAGAGCAAACCATGATAATGCTGCGAAATTCCTTGTGATAACAGATTTGTTAAGCCAGTCATGCTGTCAACTATAATTTGATGGAGTTCAATCATGCATATAAAGTCAAAAGTATCCATACTGGGTTGTGGACACGGAGGGATGGCTCTTGCGGCAGACTTGAAAATTAAAGGTGCGCAGGTTGCAATCTGGTCTGATCCAAAGCATATTCAAAAATTCAACAAAATACTAGACAAGAATGGCGAAGTGGTCTTGCATGATGGCAATAAAACCACTACTGCCAGACTGGATCTGGTATCGCATGATTTTTCCGAAGTTATGCGTTTCGGTGATGTTATTTACAACTGCACTCCCATGAATGCTCATACTCCATTATTTAAAAAATTGACGGGCTGCATGAGCCTGATCAAATCCAGAAAATTATTTATCAATCTCTCGGGCGTATTTAGTGGTCTTGATCAGCTTTTAAATGTAGGACATCGTGAAATATTTAATCGATTCCGAGTCTTTGACACGTCTACCTTTCCATATGCGTGCCGGGCCGGAGAATCAAACGATGTCACTATTCTGGGAAGAAAATCAGAATTGACCATAGCGCCATTGTTTCCTGCAGACAGTCAGTATATCAATCCGCTTCCTGATAGCGTCAAGCCGGCCAGATTCAATATCATGGAAAACTCGATCAAGCTGGGCCTGACAGGAACAAACGCTGTTTTTCATCCTGCTACCGTATTGTTCAATGCACGTTTGATTGATAATGGATCAAGTTTTCTTTTTTACCGTGAGGGCATTTCCAAACGGACATCACTGCTTCATGAGGCGCTGGACAGCGAGAGGCTGCGCCTTGCTGAAACCATGGGTTACTCATTGAATCCCTGCGTGGAAGATGACAATAAATATTATGGCACGAATTTCATTAACAGCTACGATTTCAGTGTAAACTCGACTGTTCATAAGAAAATTACTGCCCCCACCACTCTCAATCACCGTTTTGTGAATGAAGATATTGCTTATGGCTTGGTCCCTCTGTTAGCTCTAGGCAGGCTGCATAAAATGTCCTTGCCAAATATAGAAAGTGTAATAAACATATTTTCAACCATCATGGGCGTTAATTATTATCAAAGCGGCCGGAATTTATCAGGAATCACCAGAGAATTTATTCGGCATCTGACATGGCATGCGACTATCCTGGACAGGATAACAGCATGAAGAACACATTGATATGGATTACTTCCATTATCTTGTTTATTGAATTACTAGATACTACGATACTCTATTCCAGTATTGTGCCAATAGCCCGCGATTTTGACATCAGCTCATCCAGTATGTCATTGCCGGTACTGAGTTATATCATTGGCACTTGCCTATTTGTGCCCGTTGTTTCATGGCTTTCCAATCGATGCAACCGAATAAATGTCATCATTTATACGCTTGTATTCTTTTCATTTTTTTCATTGCTTTGTGGTATTGCCCCCGGATTGTATTCATTTTCCCTATTCAGGTTTTTTCAAGGGATAATGATTTCGGTGTGCGGTGCCATGGCAATTACGACCATATTATCCATTTGTGAAAAAGACGATATTGTCAGCACAATGGGAATAATCAACGTCCCGGCTTTGCTTGGCACAGCCATTGGGCCGTTTGTGGGAGCTGTTTTTTCATTTTATGCCTCGTGGCGGATGGCTTTTCTTGTAAACGTTCCAATTTGTCTGCTCATGTCCGCCATATTATTCATGAATAAATCAGGGAATACTCATTATTCAAAACAAGAAATCAGTAAAACCCCGTTTGATTTGGCAGGGTTTGTGCTCATGTCTTTATTTCTTGTGGTCATTTCCGCTGGATTTGAAATGCTTTCTCACTCCATGAGCCGGGTTTATTTCATTCTGGTGCTGGCCGGGTTGGCGTTTGGCGTCGGGTATGTCCTGCTCTGGACTTTTAGGCAAACGATACCCGAACCTCGTCGCACAATATCGATTCTGAATTTGAGGGTTTTCACGAACCGAAATTTTTCTTTTGGATCTATAATCAATGTGATAGCAAGGACGGCGATGTGCGGCATTCCTGTTTTACTCAGCATCATTTTGCAGCAGGCGTATGGTTATTCAGTCATTCAGGCCGGCTTGTATCTTGCTATCGTGGCATTGGCAGGCATGATAGCCAAATGTCTCTCTCCCCTTCTCAATCAATTCGGCGTCAGAAAATCAGTTCTCATTTCTGCTGTCATGACTTCCGCCTCCATGTTGTTGATTTCCCCGCTGGATTACCTGATTAATAATGGTGTTTTATGGCTGGTGTGCGCCCTGCTGGGATTTTCGATGTCAATTTTGTATACCTCCATGAATTCTGTCTTGTACCTGACGCTTGATGATGATCAAATGGCAAATGCCAGCAATATCGGATCAATTATTCAGCAATTTTCTATCGGTTTGGGAATTGTTTCCGCGGTTGGAGGGTTTGAGTGGTTGGTGTCGCCGCAAGGTATTACGATGAGCGCCGCAAGCAAGACTGACATTCTTCATGCTTACACTGTCATCTGTGAGTTGCTTGCGTTGATGATGTTATTGAATTTAATCGTGGGGTTGTTATTTTATCTGTACAATAATACTTTTGATAACTCACCTGAGTATCATGTTGATCAGAACTTCGCGGATTAGTTGTCTATATTGCCGCTTTAAATGTCGATGGATCAATATCGCTTCAAAAATCTGGTTGGATGCGGTAAGCTCACATCCACATTATTTAATTAAGCGCGGTTGCAGGTGATAACATGCGTAACTTCCTCTTGTTCATCTTTTGCTTGTCCATTATCGTCTGTCCTGTAGTCTATGCGGCACAACCACAGGAAATGGACATTCAGTCGCTAAGAAAATCCATTATATTAGGAGATGTGCGCTTTGATGTGACCACAAAAAATGCGGCGGCGAAAGAGCACTTTTTACTCGGAGCGGCTTTTTTGCACGCATTCATGTACGATCTTGCCATTCGGCAATTCCAGGCCGCTGAGAAGCTCGATCCAGGGTTTGCCATGAGTTATTGGGGTGAAGCAATGGCTAACAAGCATCCTATCTGGAATTTTGAAAACCTGGCTGCCGGACAAGCGGTCCTCTCCAGGTATGAACAGCACAAGGATCAGCGGAGTTTAACAGAAAAAGAAAAATATTATTTGGACTCCGTCAAGAAGCTATTCTCTGATCAGTCGTTGCTGGACAGAGATCGCGCGTATTATTCAGCGATGAAAGTATTTTATGAGCATTATCCAAAGGATCCTAATGTTGGTGCATTTTATGCGCTTTCTCAATTGGGTCTTGCTTCTGATTTTCCAGATGATCCATCCAGCCCTGGTTATTTGAGAACCGGGAGAAAGCTTATCGATTACTTGTTCACTCAGTTTTCAGACCATCCGGGAGTAGTGCATTATTATCTGCACTATCACGACACCTCCGATCGCAAGCTTGCTGGACAAGCATTGCCGGCGGCAAGGATTGCGCTCACGGTAATGCGCTCTTCATCACATGTTACACATATGGCTGCCCACATATACCGGCGTCTTGAGTTATGGGATGATTATATCTTGGCAAACCAGATTTCTGTCACAGCAGCTGATACATTATGTAAAATGCTCAATGATTATCCTCTCTATGCGTGCAACGCTGAGAATAAATACCATTCACTGGAATGGCTGCAGGACGGGTATTTGAAAAAAGGCAAATTCAAGCAGGCTCAAAAACTGGTAGACCGAATAAGAGATGCCGCAGCGAGAGATAAATCAGTGCTCTATAAGCAGTGGTATTATCGTATGTGGGCGCGCCAGGTTTTGGTGTCACAAAACTGGAATATCCCTGCATTAAGGATACAACCCATTACCAAGCGGGACGAGCAGATTTACTGGTCAGCTTATTCTGAATGCGGCGCTCTGCTTGCATCCAGTTTTCTGGCGATTCACAAAAATCAACCTGTAGAATCGCAGTTAAAACGTCTGAATAAGCTCATCAAATATGCAAATGGCATCCCTGATCCCTATATCAGGCAGGCTTGCCAGATTGCCAGGCTGGAAGTAAAGGCCGAATTTTCCCGTTGCCATAACGACAAAGAAAATGCAGCGTATTTCACCAATAAAGCGCTTGCACTACAGAAGAAACAGATTTCTACCGAATTGACACCCTCATTGTCATTTCTGTCTGCAAACGAGTATTATCAGAATTACGTTCTGGCGCATAAGAAATGATATTGGTGAATAAACAAGGTGTTTCCCTAGGGTAAAGCAGAGACCGCCTATGCCTGGCAAGATCAAGGTTAACCTGAAAGGCGTTCCGCAGACATTGTTACTGCCGCTACTCGGCAGGGCTTTATTCAGCCAGGAACCTTATTCTCCCATACATGACGAGCGCGCCGTTCAACTAGTCAATCGGCTTGATTATGATTTTACGCAACTGAATGAGCAAATTGGCCAATCTACGCTGTTCTGGATGGCCAGGGCGTATCAGTTTGATGAAGCTATCAAGCAATACCTTCAGCGTCATCCCCGTGCAGTCATTGTTAACCTGGGAGCAGGTCTCGAAACCGCGTTTTACAGAGTGGATAATGGCACGCTGACGTGGATAGATCTTGACCTGCCAGAAGTAATGGAATTGAGAAGGACTTTGCTGCCGCCGCCTGATCGTGAGTATTATCTTGAAAAATCTATTCTGGATTTTTCATGGATGAATGAGGTCAGACAGTATGGCGATAATATCTTTTTCTTTGCGGGTGGATTTTTCATGTATTTTACCGAAACACAAGTCCGTTCCGTCTTGACCGCCATGGCAGCAATGTTTTCAAAATCTGAATTGGTATTTGATACCATCTCTATTCGCGGACTTAAATATGCCAACCAAATGCTGGAAAAGGCAAATATGACAAATGCGTTATTACAATGGGGCCTGGATAACGCCAATGATCTGGAAAAATGGTCTGACCAGATACAAGTGTTATATCAAATCCCCTATTTCAAAAAACTCAAGACCAGGCTTTCATTTCCAGTGTTTTTGCGCATGAAAATGTGGGTTTATGATCTATTCAACAGCGGCGGGATTGTTCATATCAGATTCAAATAAATGCCGCAACGATATCATGCATGGATTTCACTGGCTGAAAGTGTCTTGATGCTTTCCAGGGCAAGCCCAATCATTGCCGTTTCAATTTTTGCTTCTTGCGCGGGCGTGGCGAAGTCATGCGGCGGCATGCTGATGATGCCAAGTATCGCACCGCACAAAACACGATATTGCGGCCCTTTTCCGCGCTGTAAAAGCTGATAATTATAAATCTGGGATTGAACAAACAATGCCGCTGTTTCCATTTCAGTGGCGAGCACGCCGCAATGTGTTAATAAGTCTATATAGGATTTATTAATTGCTCCTTCCGGGCCGGCGCCAAATTCACGCGCATATAATGAGCTTTTGCAATGCACCATTCCGGTATGGATTTGATGAATGATTCCCAGCTTTTTTGCCGCTTCCATGATGGCTAGTGTGAATTCAAACGAAGAAATAGCCGGAATGGAGATGGGTTCATAATCGGTTGTGGTTTTTTCATCACGAACGGATGCCTGCGCATTCACGATGCCACCGATTTTGACAATGCCCGGTTGCAATGAACCCGCTGTCCCGACGCGCAAAAACCGTTTGCCGCCCAAATGATATAATTCATGAAGAATGATTTCCATGCTGGGACAACCCATCCCGGTCGAGATGACCGCAACATCGATTACGGTTTTGCCATTAGCTATGGTTCCGATGTATAGATGATGGCCCCGCGGATGCGGCTTGATCACCAGATTATCAAAATGACCTGCGATAGCTTTTGCGCGGCCGTCTGACCCGGGGAGAAGTATATAGCGACCTATTTTGCCATTCCCCTTCAGATCGTGTGAATCCGCGTTGATATGATGAGGTTTGAACGGTTGTTTGCTCATGGTTGGCCTGTCATTCACCCTGCCTAGTATGAAGTATAGTGCATGTCACGATGAACGGCGGTGCGGCGCATGCCGCACACTGATAAATATTATTCATTATTACAATAAGTTAAGATTGATTTTTTCATAACGTGCCACGACCAGTTAGAGATTAAAAATCGTCGCTTCCAGCAGATAGACAAGCAACAGAGAGAAACTGATGGTTGTGATAATAAGAATCAAAGCCAGGCTTGAAAACTCAACCATGAGACATTTCATAATATATTTTCTGTCAGCGCCTAGAATGCGGAACAAGGAGTAAGTTTGTTTCCTCTCATCCATGCTGGATTGCAAACTGGTTATAAAGATTAATATACCGAGCGCCAAGGCGAAGAAAAAAAGATATTGCAAGGCAGCGATAATCTTGCCTACCAGATCCTGGATCTGGCTCAGCAGGCTGGCCATGTCAATAATGGTAATATTTGGAAATAATCTGGCGAGGTCGTTTAAGAAGATGGTCTGGTCTTTTTTCAGGTGAAAGCTTGTGATATATGTCGCTGGAAATTTATCCAGCAATCCCGGCGGGAAGATCATGAAAAAGTTGGGATGTATTGAGGACCAGACCAGGCTGCGGAAATTGACAATAGAAGCTTTAAACTGTTGTTCTCCGATCTGAAAGGTCAATTCATCGTTAATACGCAGCTGCAGGTTTTCAGCCAGGTTTTTTTCCACAGATACCATCGCCTTGGCATAATCCTTTAGTGTCCAGGAATGACCTTTGACAATTTTATTGTCTGACGGGTATTGCCACATCCAGCTAAGATTCAAGTCACGATGCAGCGCATTATTATTCACCGCATCGGCAGGTACGGCTTTCATGATGGGTTTACCGTTCAACGCTATCAACCTCCCTCTGACCATGGGATAAATCCCTTCCACAGGAACTTGATGATCCTTAAAAAACTGCCCGAGCGGAACAATATCCGTGCGTGCGATGTTAAATGCAAAATAATTGGGTGCTGAAGCGGGTAAGGTCGATTGCCAGTTTCTGACAATATCCGTTTTAATCAGGCTGGAGGTCAACAGTGCGGTTAATATCAGGTTAAATCCAATGAATTGCAGAATGAAACTGCTGCGATGATGAAGTAATTGATTGAGACCGCTGCGCAGTGTCCCATCCAGATAGGGAAGTACCGCGGCGATCAGACGCAGAATAAGCTGACCGATCGCGTACATGAAAATGAGAGAAAGAAAGAACCCGAGAAAATAATAAATAGCCAGCATGGAAAATTCCATGGACCAGACAATATAAATGAGAGCCATAAGGAAAAAAATGGAAAAAACCAGATAATATTGTATGGTATGATTGGTTATTTCATTGCGCCAGATGAATAATGGCGATGTCTTGGGCAGCTGGCTGATAACAGGAAATGAAAATGCGAACAGGATTAATGTGCTGATCCCGAACCCCATGATGACCGGCGCCCAGCCTGCTGGCGGCAATGGAAATTTGATAAAATCCCGGAACAGGCTCACAAACATTTCCTGGGCTAAATAACCTGCTGCGACACCCGCTGCGCCCGTTACAATAGCGATCATGAATAATTGCAATGCCAATATGGCCGTGATTTCCTTTTCCCGTCCGCCAAAGCAGCGCCATAAGGCGATGTGTGCATAGTGGCGGCGCAGATATTGCTGGATACTGAGTGAAATGGCGACTCCGCTCATAAGAAGACAGACCAGCAGAATGAGTTGCAGATAATTTTTCGTGCGTTCCAGGATATCAGAAAGCGGAAACCTCTGGTTATGCACGTCAAGCAACACCTGCCCCGGATTCAGCCGCGGGGTGACCCACTCGCGAAATTGCCGTAATTGTGACGGGTCGCCTGTCATTAATAACCGGTAATCCACCCGGCTTCCCGTTACGACGGTACGGGTTGAGGGGACATCATCCAGCCGCATCATGACGCGAGGCGCAATTGTCCAGCCTGTCGTCAGGGCATCAATGTCTCCGGTGAGGATTTTTTGTATTGTGAATTCAGCCGCCCCCAGCGTGATTTTCTCATTCGGTTGAACCGATAGCAGCGGCAGCAAACGCCCTTCAGCCCATACACTGCCGTGTTTTAATGCCAGCGGCTGGCTGTCCAGTATGGGATAGCGGTCTGAAACAGCTTGCAGATTGACCAATTGCAGGCGGTTATTCACGCTGACGACTGAAGGGTAAGACCATACTTGCGCTGTACGCAGCTTTAATGACTGTGCTTTCTGCTCCCAGGATTCGGAGATGGGCGCCGAACTGCTGATCACAAGATCGCCGCCAAGAAATTTTGCGCTTTCCCTGTCGATTCCTCTCAAAATCCTGTCCGTATAAAAGTGCATGGATGTGGTGGCGGCAACGGCAAGAAGCAAGGCAAAGCAGACTATGTACCATTCACCGGCCCGCCATTCGCGCCATAATTGTCTGCTTGAAAAAATCAATAGCTTTAACATGGCTGCAGCACGCCTTCATGAAGAAACAAGCGCCTGTCGCAACGGTCGGCAAGAATCGTGTCATGTGTCACCAGCAGCAGCGTTGTGCCTTGCTCCCGGTTGAGTTCAAAAACAATGTCAGTAATCAACTGGCCGGTATGAGTGTCAAGATTGCCGGTCATTTCATCCGCGAAGAGGATTTGGGGATGATTCACAAAAGCCCTCGCGATGGCCACGCGTTGTTGCTCGCCTCCGGACAGTTGGGCTGGATAATGATACAGGCGATTACCAAGCCCGACCCGGTTCAGCCATTCCACTGCCCTGGATTTACATTCTTGATGTGCAACATACTGAATTTCCAATGGCAGCATGACATTTTCCACTGCATTCAGGGAGGGTAAAAGCTGGAAGGATTGAAAAATAAAGCCCACGGATTCTCTGCGGATTTGCGCGCGTTTATCTTCATCCAACAGGTTCAGATGCTGCTCCTGGAAATAGATTTCCCCCGAGGATGGCAAATCCAGTCCGGCCAGCAAAGTCAGCAAGGTGGTTTTTCCCGAACCGGAAGCGCCTAATATGGCAACACTTTCACCTGTAATGACATTTAAATTTACGTCATTCAGAATATGAATCACACTATCGCCGCTAGGCACCTGTTTGTTAAGATGTATGACTCTCAGAAAAGCAGAGGTTTCCTGTCGCATGAAAAAAATCCTTGTCATCTTACTGCTGTCTATTTTTACTTTACCGGTGCTGGCGGAAAATACAATACTCATTCTGGGTGACAGCCTGAGTTCAGGCTATGGCATAGAACCCGGAAAAAACTGGGTTGCCCTGCTGAAACAACGTCTGACTGACAGGCATTATCCCTATCAGGTAATCAATGCCAGTATTTCTGGCGATACCACTAGCGATGGCTTGTCCCGTCTTCCCGGCCTGCTCAAACAATACCATCCCGCCGTGACAATCATAGAAATGGGCGGCAATGACGGCTTGCGTGGCCTGCAAATAACAGTCATAAAAAGCAACTTGCTAAAACTGATACAATTGGCCGTACAAGCCAAAAGCCAGGTTTTGCTGCTGGGCGTACGTATGCCGCCCAATTACGGTCACGTTTATACCCAGGGATTCAATGATATTTTCAGCGGCCTGGCCAAAGACAATTCGATTCATGTCATACCGGAATTTCTGAAAGGCGTGGATGAAGATCCGAATCTCATGCAGCCTGACGGGATACATCCCAATGCCCTAGCCCAAGCAATCTTGCTCGATAACGTGTGGCCTGTTCTAGTCAAATTGCTGGGCCCGCCAACCCGGAACTGACCAAAGCTTAAAATTTATCCTTATGAAAATACAGGGAAAAAATGTTATAATCCTGAATGTATGTTAATAATACATTAATGATAAGATAGTATAATATTTAATAAAATACCTAGATGACTAGCTGTTATTTCTAAACAACATAGGCGGCTTGAATGTTAAGGCGAAAAGGTTCCCATTCCGGATCTCCCTCAGCTTCGTTTGAAAATAACGATACGTTTTTTAAAAAACTGCTTCCGCTTGCTTTAGAGGGAAAACTCGCTATTCAAACGAAAGAGATTGATGAAAATCCGTCACTGATCATTCGCACCGCCCACTCCGGCCTGATGGCTGATCTTGAATCTAACATCAATAAATACTTGCAAGAACCTGTGAAAGCAACGCACAGTGAATCAGAGCATTCCATTCAGCTTGATCAAACGATGCTTGATCAGGTTTGTGCCGCGCTGCGGCTTGAAATCCAGGGTCGCGATCTTATTGCCGAACTGGAAGAATTTAACCAGCAAAATGCCAGAAAATCGATCCCGCAGCCCGTGGCAGGCTTTGAACTGGATTTTGCCTTGGCATGGCCGGACTTGGGACGCGATTCGGCCACCCCGAAATCAAGAAAAACAACCAGGGCTTCTGTTTCCCCCATCATGCGGCCTCTTGTAACAGATTCTTTAACCAAAGCACAAAGCCAGTTTATTCATCGCGAGGAAGCAAGCAGAGAAAGAACTGTTGTTTATGATAACCGTGATTTCAAAGCCTGGTATGATATTAACAGTATAGATCATTTATTCTATCTGCTGCCCGCTGACGACCAGCGGTTACCCCCTTATGTGATTGCGGAACATGATAACGCGAATGCGTATTTTCTTTTTCAATTGGCAGAACTCAAAGAGCGTTTCGAATCCAGCGAAGCTGTCATTCAGACCTTCACTACCAAACCCGAAACAGGCAGCGCGCATTATTATGCAGGCGTAATTTCCGCCCTGATGCTACAGATCCTGATAATATTTCCCTGTTGTTGTTCAATCCTACCGGCAATTACAAGAAACTTGAAAGAGTCCTGGAAGTGCTGGAGGGCTCCACGTTATTCAACAGCTTATACTTATCAATAGATCCGGTTCAGACTGAGAAAAAAGACGGCGGCGGATTGGTGTCATGCGGGCCGATTTCTGTAGAGTTTGTCAAACATGTGCAATGTCATCCGGAAGTGCTCCAGAAACTTCCGGTAGTCACTACTGATGAAGAATGGGTTGAAACCATCCCTGTTACGCGTGTCAGTCTGCACGAACTAGGCATTTTGCCTGGTAATCTGGGTTCCTTGCTGACTGACGAACCTCGTTACATCCCGAATGTGGAAGCTATCCGTCTGAGTCATTGTCAGGAATTGGGCCGATTGCCTGATGATCAATTTAATCTTGCCAATGAAGGAGCTCAGCTGGGGTTCGACAAAGATTCTCATAAGAAACTTCAAGAATGGGAAGATGAATTAAACCCGCCAGAACCGGCAGATGATTCTCTCTTGCAGGATTTTGAAGAAGACATTCAATCCCGTGAGATTCGAGACAAACAATCCAGTGACGCCGCTCCGCGCGATGAGCCCGTTTCTGTCCAGCCTGCCTCATCATATTCGGGAAATCGGGCAGTTTTTTTCCAGCCTCCACAAACCAGTGCACGCTCTTCTGTGGATCCGGAATTAACACAGCAAGAAGCCTTGCAACGCATCAATAATGTAGTCACCACCCTGAATGATATCTCTGACCGCCTGCTGGAATCATTGAATAGTATTAATAGAAATCTGAGCCGCTTGTCGATTCTCAATGAAATGAGCATAAACAAGAAACGGGAAGAACACGCATCGTTTGATCTGTCTAGTCACGATTCTTATCGTAAAGCGTTTTAGATGCGGCGCGCGAACATAATATTGTTCGCTTTTCGAGAGTGTTCATCGAACTATGCCCGTCCTCGTTTTTTCTGATTTACCTGCTATATTGATATGATGCAGGATTTATAGCCAGACATCATGGTATAATCATTCCCATCTCGATTCAAACCGCCCGCGCAATTGATTTGCCTGGCCGGTACAAAGGCCTTGCCAGCTTTATCTTCGCCACGGCGGTGTAAACTTTGGGGGAGCCATGTTACAAGTTATTCGTGTTCTGTTTCTTTCCAGCCTGTCTCTTTTGATGACAGGTTGCAATCCCTATACCCAAAATGAAGATGTGGGTACTTTTTCTGGCGCGCTTGCGGGCGGTCTGATAGGCAGCACGATTGGAGCCGGCTCGGGCCAAGCGCTGGCCATAGGTGCGGGCGCCATCAGCGGTGCACTTATTGGCAATTCCATAGGCAGATCCATGGATGAACAATACTACTATCATGGATATTACCCACGACGGTATTATTATCAGCCATATTACCCGCGTTATCATTACTATTATAAGAGGCCTTATTATAATCATCATTCGCATTACCATAGGCCTTATTACTATGATGCTGATGCTGGTGGATACTAAATCACTTGCTTTATAATGAAAATTATCCATGAGGATTTTTATGGAAAAGGAAATATTCCATGAGAGAAAGACTTAATATTCTTTTTGCAACTGATTTTTCACTAGGATCGAAAATCGCTTTAAAAACATTAAAGCTTCTTCAAAGAAAATATCAAAATAATGTGTCTTGGATTCATGTTGTTGAATCTTTCTGGAAGGACTGGGTAAACTCTGGTGCATACCAAAAAGAAGCGGCACAACGATTAGAATCATGGTGCAATAAATATTCAAACGGAAATAAAAAAAACCTATATGTCAAAGCAGGCAATCCCGCTGACATCATTCTTGATGTATCTCATAAAATAAAAGCAAACCTAATTCTCATGGGCGGCAAGATAACAGAAGAGTCAAGCCGTTATAAATCAGGTACCGCGGTTGAATCTGTTGTCCGCTTTTCCACCAGATCCGTTTGGATTTGTCAACGAGCTAAAATATCCAAAATATTATGCGGTATCGACGGCTCACCGTCATCAGCAAAAGCGCTTGAATTTGCTATCGATTTGTCTAAGCGATTTTCAGCGAAACTCTGCATCATTCATGCTATTCCTGGTTACTTACCAGCTTTTGGCATGACGGAAAGAACAATAAGACAGGAAGAAGATAAACTTAAACTGGAAGATACTGATAAAATGAAGAAATTTCTTGATGCTTTTGATTTAAGCAAAATTAAAACCGAAATCCATTTCCAGTGGGGAGCATCAGCAAACGTGATTCTTGATCATGCTGAAGATTTTGATTACGACTTGATTGTCATAGGAGCGAAAGGCCACAGTTTGCTGCATCATGTATTGATTGGCAGTACTGTTGAAAAGATTCTCCGTTATGCCCCTTGCTCGATGCTTGTTGTGCGATGAATGGTGAAAAAATGATGCCCGCGCAGAGTCCGTCTCAATATGCCTGGCATGCTTTTACTATTCATGAAGTATTTAACATACTCAATACACAATCCGATGGATTAAGTATTGATGCGGCTAAAAACCGTCTGGAAATTTATGGGTTGAACGTACTTAAACCGCCGAAAAAAAACAACCTTATTATTCGGTTTTTTGCACAATTCAATCATATTCTGATTTACGTTCTGATGGCTTCAGCTTTTGCGGCGTTGATGCTTAAACACTGGATTGATATGAGTGTCATTTTAGGTGTCGTCATCATTAATGCTGTAATTGGTGTGATTCAAGAAGGAAAGGCGGAAAGAGCGTTAGATGCCATTCGGCATATGCTATCCCTGAAAGCAACCGTCATCCGTGATGGTGAACGAATGATTATACCGGCAGAATCACTTGTCCCTGGCGATATTGTATTATTAAAATCGGGTAATAAGGTTCCCGCTGATTTACGTGTGCTTGATAGTAAAAACTTACAAATTCAGGAAGATATTCTTACTGGCGAATCTCTTCCTGTCGAGAAATCAATTTCACCTATCCCTGTTCACGCGGAATTAGGCGGCCGAAGTTGCATGGCTTATTCAGGCACCCTGGTTACTTATGGAAAGGGTATGGGTATTGTCGTTGCAACAGGGGAAAATACAGAGGTTGGACGTATTGGCGCAATGCTCGCTGAATTACCGCTCATGACTACTCCCTTACTGCGTCAGATGAACGTATTTTCCCGCTGGCTGACTATTGCCATTCTCATTATTGCCGTCTTCACTTTTTTATTTGGGCTATATTTTCGTGATTACGGCATGAGCACGATGTTTATGGCTGCGGTTGGGTTGGCTGTTGCTGCCATTCCTGAAGGATTACCAGCCATTATCACCATTACATTAGCTATCGGTGTTACACGTATGGCTGAACGCCATGCAATTATCAGGCGTTTGCCTGCTGTCGAAACTTTAGGCTCTATTACAGTCATTTGTACCGACAAGACAGGAACGCTTACCATGAACGAAATCGCGGTACAAGACATCATCACGTCAGAACATAGGTTTATTGTTACTGGTACGGGTTATAGTGATGCTGGAGACTTTAAGCTGGATTCAACCAGCATTGATCCTGACAAATTTTCTGTACTTAAACAAATCATCAATGCTGCTATTCTTTGCAATGACGCAGCATTAATAAGAAAGGATGAAAAGTGGCATTTGCATGGCAACCCGGTCGATGGAGCATTGCTAAGTCTGGGACTAAAGGCAAAAAGAGATTTGCATTTTGAGAAACAGTCTTACCCGTTGGTCGATCTCATTCCTTTCGAATCTGAGCATAAATTCATGGCAACCTTGCATCATGACCATATGGGTAATGATTATCTTTACGTGAAAGGCGCGCCTGAGCGTATTATATCCATGTGCAGCTCACAGTTATCAAACAATCAAATCGTTCCTATAGATAAAAATTATTGGCGTAAGGAAATTGAATTATTGGCGAACCAAGGAAGGCGCGTGCTAGGCATCGCAATGAGATTAACAGCTGCTAAAAAAAATGACTTGCGTTTTAGTGATGTCGAGGGCGGATTAACCATGCTGGCACTGCTAGGGTTGCTAGATCAGCCGCGTAAAGAAGCTTTTACCGCGGTTTCCGAATGTCACTCCGCAGGCATCCGTGTCATTATGATCACTGGCGATCATGCGGCGACTGCAAAAGCAGTTGCCAGGCAAGTCGGCATAGAAAACTGTGAAAATGCATTAGATGGCCGCGAGCTGGATGCGCTTTCTATCGATGAATTAGCAGCCATAATAGATCAATTTAATATTTACGCTCGCACCTCTCCCGAACATAAGCTAAAACTGGTAGAAGCATTACAAAACAGAGGCCACATTGTCGCAATGACAGGAGACGGCATTAATGATACGCCCGCATTAAAGCGTGCTGATGTTGGGATTGCAATGGGAAAAAAGGGAACGGAAGCCGCCAAGGAAACTGCAGAAATTATTCTTACTGATGATAATTTTGCATCCATCATCTCTGCGATCAAAGAGGGACGTACCATATATAATAATTTACGAAAGACCATTCTCTACATTCTGCCAACCAACGGCGGAGAAACGCTTGTCATTATGACAGCTATCTTCTTGGGCTGGATATTGCCTATTACACCAGTGCAAATTCTATGGGTCAACATGATCACGGCCATTACTTTGTCGCTGTCATTGGCGTTCGAACCCGCAGAAAAAAATGTGATGAAAAGACCGCCGCGAAAAACTGACAAGCCCATTCTTTCGCCTTTGCTTGTTTGGCGTAGTATGTTTGTTTCATTTTTGATGTTAATAGGGAGTTTCGGGCTTTTTTTATTGGCACGAGAATCGCAAATTGCCATTGATACTGCCCGCACCATTACCGTTAATACATTAGTGATGGGAGAGATCGCTTATCTATTAAATAGCCGTAGAATTTTGGGATCAGTGTTCAACTGGGAAGGATTTTTCGGCAGCATTCCTGTGATCGTGGCTATTGGCATTATATTAATCTTCCAGATATTTTTTACATACGCGCCATGGATGCAAAAGCTTTTCGGAACAAGTGCGATAGACTCAATTTACTGGTTATATATTGCGGTTTTTGGAATATGCCTGTTTTTATTAGTAGAACTTGAAAAAGGATTAATACGTTTATTAAACCCCTGAGAATCACGTAGAGGGGATCTTCACAGAACCCCATAATCTGTCATATGATTTAATGACAATTTATCCATGGTATCTTTATTTGTATGTTCACGACGCGGACATTCTGGGCCAGCATGGCAATCACCTTTTCTGACATTTTATACGGAAACATTCACGATCAGTCAGAATATGCGTTATAATCTTATAAAAATAGCACAATAGAATAAATATGCTGCGAAAACTTGAAGAATTTCATTATTTTAGAAAAAAGGAAAAGGGCAATAAGCCTGGAGCTTATTATAAAGACGAAAATGGCCAAGAATGGTTGATTAAATCATTAGAAAGCTTAAGCTCTGTGGAAGAGGCCTTTTCGGGCGCACTTTTTAAATTGTTTGCTGGCGACGAATTTTCTCCTGATATAGCTTTGGTCATTGATAATGAAGGTAAATTACTGGCTGCCTCCAAAATCAATCCTGGGTATACGCAATTTGATAATGTTCAAATGGAAGAATCGGAGAATAAGGTAGTCATTTCAGGCAAGCCTGTTGCAGGCCTGGAATTAGTAATACTTATTTCAGCACTGCTTCATGAACGAGATTTCTATGGAAATGGCAATGTTGGTTTTGACCTTTCTGCTCAGGAAAAATCGACTCATGTCCCTGCATTTCGCATCGATTTTGATGATACTTTTAAATCTGACCGAATCAAGACCTTGAGAGGTTACAATTCATTAGGAGAAATACTGGAGGATTTGGTGGCAAATCCCATGTTAATTTGGAGGCTTTATGATAAGGAAAAAATAAAAAGTGCAATTGAAAAAATTTCCAGCGTTGATAATTCTGATATTGACAAGATTTTTCAGCAATTTTTTCCCTATTTTGAAATAGCGGTTAAAGCAAAGATTAAAGAACATCAAAGGCAATCTGATGAAAATCATGAAATGGCTTTTTATTATGATAAATTAGTTATCGAGCTCAACAATTATATAGATAAATTTAGGTTATCATTAGAACAATTAAAAACTGATAAAGCCCAGTTAGCTAGGAAATTAGTCAAGCTTTCGGATGCAAATGTTACTCCATCCGGTTTTTATCTTCCTAGCAAAGAATTATCCAACCCATTAACGGATACGTTTCAAAAGTTGAAGAATTTTTTTAGTGTTTATGATGGTTTCTATGCGGCATTCCGGAGTGATTTTTCTCAGCGTTCAGCAAAAAAATTGATAGCAGATACCCAGAAACAAGGAGAGGCATGCGAGTCTTTCAAGGAATATATAAAAATGCGACAACGTTTAATAAAAATTATTGAAGAAGATGAGCGTAAACTCCAATATTACACTAAGTATATTGAATACGTAGAAAATAACCTGATATCCAGTCCTGATTATGAAGATCGACATGATAAAGCATTAAAGAATATTGAGATCTTAAAAAAAAGAGTAAAGCAACACGTACACTTTAAAGAAATTATTGCGGAAGCCGATATATCTCTGCAATCAATCATAACACCTTCCCAGAGATATTTTCACAATAGTGGTAATTATGCTGTTGTACGAGATGTGAGAATTAATGATGATCAAGTCGTTTTCACTGTAAATACATCATTTCCAGGTTCGATTTTTTCTGAAAAAGAGAATAAATATTTAGATGAGGGAGTTTGGCAACAAATGCTTGATTTCTGTGATATCGCTATGCAGCTGTCAAAGGCAAATGTAGAACGTGTTACAACTCCATCTGGTAGTTTTGAAACTGTTACTTACACTATTAATATTAAAGATGCCATTAGTGTAATTGAAAATTTAAAACATCTAAGCGATCAGTTTGAACCCTATGCAATCCATACATTTTACGATGATATCAAGTCAAATTTGATAAAGCAATCCATTCTCAATGAAGCTTTCAGCCTAAAGTAAACAACGCTATCATAAAGCATTGATGTCCTATTTGTAGCCAGTCGGTTTGGAGGGAGTTTGTAAAATTCCCCAGAATGAAATGAGTGCTTTACCTCTTTGCAGGCGGAACCAGTAAAATGTCCTTGTTTGCTTCGGTCAAGACCCTGTTCGCGACACTGCCCTTGAAATCATAATGCATTTGTCCGTGACCTTGTGTGCCCATTAGAATAAGATCGCTTCTGAATTGATCAGCCGCGTTAATGATCGTCGGCCCGGGATAGCCCAGGGTGATGCGATAAGGCAATTTTACTGACGTTTTTCTGCAATGTCTAATGAAGTCCTTCATTTTGTTTTCAAGATAAAACAGGATCGCCTTGCGTATACTGGCAATTTTTTTTTCTGGCACTTGCTCTTCCTTTTTCTCTCTCATCAGGATATTTTCGTATTCATAATCACCAGCATGGAATAGGCGCAAATCTGCTTTGGGAAACGATCGGCATGCATAAACAAGAGCATTCTTGCTCGTATCTGAAAAATCAACCGGAACGAGTATTTTTTTGTAGGGTTTTCTAGGTGACTTCTTTACAATTAATACCGGGCAGAATGTTTTCTCCGCGATGTATTCCGCTGTAGTTCCTACAAATGAATCATGTATGGAATAAGTTCCATGCGCGCCCATCACTATCAAATTGACTTTATTTTTCCTCGAGTATTTCAGTATTCGAGTCGCAGGATTACCTGTATTAATGATTGTATAGTTCACTTTGAGGCCAGGGACGGTCCATTTGGCTGCCTGCAGCCGGATCATGGCATTTATCTTTTCTTTTGTGAGCAAAAGAAATCTTTCAGGAAGAATTTTTTTTAAATTTTTATGCAAAAATGAATTAACCGGCTGCGATTTAACAACATGCAAAATAGTCAGATCCGCATGAGCTGCTTTTGCCATTTCCATCGCCCTTTTAATGGCATAACCTGATGTTTCGGAAAAATCAGTTGCAACCAGTATTTTTTTAAGTATAGACTGATCTCTGCTCATGCTGAGTTAATCCTGTTCTGTTAAAATTCGACATTCACATCATCAACATCAATAAACATTTGCATGATACAAATACATTGAGTCATAAGATGATAATAGCATGATTGTTTGTTTTTTAATCCTTGCCCCGTTTATCCGCCCAATTGGTTATATCAACTTTATGCAAAAAATATTAACGTGCGTATATATTAATCAATACACCGGATTTATGTATGCACATAGCGTGCCTACGCATGAATTATATCCAGTATCGTATTAATAACATCAGATAACCTGCCAGCTTCCGGTATAACGGCTGCCTTTGAACATCCATTTCATTTAACTGGTGTGATTGCATCAAATCAGACAGGAATTGTTTATCAATAATGGCTTTTGCTTCAATACCCTGGATAGTGACATTAACTTCCAGGTCATGTTTCATAGACCGGTAATTCAAATTGCCTGATCCAATCGAATACCAATTATCCAGGATTAGCACTTTTGCATGTAAAACATCAGGAATATACTCGTAAATTTTGACGCCATGATTCAGCAAGATTGAATAAAATGTAGCAGAAGCCAGTGGCACAATGAATACATCCGATTTTTCTGGCAGCAGGATTCTAACATCAACACCCCGCTGACTTGCCTTGATCAAGTGTTTTAGCAAGTGACTGTCCGGTACAAAATAGGCATTGGTCACCCAGATACGTTCTCTGCATTTTGAAATCCGGTCTAACAACATTTGATAATATTGATGTCTGCGCCGCCATGAGTCATTCAAAATAAACCTGGATTCAATATTCATTTTATCAGGCATATCACGTTTGCGGATTTTATTCATGGGATATCCCCAGGCTTTATTAAACGCAGCCTGTAGCTCATCAATGTTCACGCCAATAAGCCTGACATTCATTTCACGCCAGATTGTGTTTGTTACCGGATTTCTTAATAAATGATCATTGAGATTGGCACTGCCAACATAGACAATTTTTTTATCAATAATGCAGACTTTTCTGTGATTGCGTGAATTTATTTTTGTTATCAGATATAGGATTTTTGAAAAAAGAAAATTTGATTTGATGTTAACCAGCCTCCAATGCGAAAATTTCCATGGCAAAGGATGATATACCTTTACCCGGATACCTGCTGTTTCTAGTTGGTTAGCGATTTTTCCTCCCCATGAAATCGAACCCACACCATCTACCAATATCCGTATTTTCACGCCTTTGCTAGCCGCGCGGCAAAGCACATTAGCTACCTGGTCGCCGACCGAATCATTTTCAAATATGTAAACTTCAATATCAATTGTGCTCTCTGCATTATCAATATCAAGCAAAAAGGATCGGAGATATTCATCATCAATCAATATGTCTTCCTGGTATTCATGCATAACTTGTCACCCTATCCAGTCTGGTTGACATTCTATTCAATATTGAGTAACACATTTAATGCGATATGATCAGACAGATTCCGCCAGGGAGATTTTGTCATTCTGTTAGCTGAGACAACTGAAAATCCACGGAAATATACACGATCGAGTTGGAGCACGGGCGCCCATGCCGGATAGGTTTTAGCGTATTTATTTTTACAAAGTTTAAAAGCTTCCTGTAAGCCAAAATGATTAATTAACGGTTTGGTTGCATATCCGCGCCAGTCATTAAAATCGCCGCCCAGAATAAGCGGATCACTGGAAGATATGTTGTTTTCCAGGTATCTGACTATGATATCCAGTTGCTTGCGCCTGTCTTTGGCGAGCAGCCCCAAGTGTACACACAGCAAATGCAACACTCTATGATGTCCCGGGAGCTGCACCATGGAATGAAGCAAACCTCTGCGCTCATAGCGAGTCATGGAAAGATCGATGTTATCTGAATAAATAATGGGATACTTGCTCAATATCGCGTTTCCATGATGCCCTTTTTGATACACCGCATTTCTTCCGTATGAAAAGTGAGGCCATAATTCAGATGCCAGGAATTCAAATTGAGCGCCGCGAACTTCCTGTAATAATATGATGTCGGCATGGGATTCGTGAATCTGATGTTTAATCCTATGAATAGTGGATTTGTGAACGCCCCAGCCAACGCCCTTATGAATATTAAAACATACGATGTCCAGATTCACTCCGACATCCTCGATATAGCGTTAAAATTCATATAATGGTACTTATTCTTCATTATGGTCTCATATCATCTCCCATTCAACATGACATGAATAGACATACAGGGAAGCTATGTTACAATACATTGACTAATTGAATATTTTTTAAAAAAATAGTTACAGGAGTTACTCTGGCCATTTAAAGATTATCTGGTCAGCGGCAATGTGAAAAATCTTGCTGTGCATGATGATGCGCATCCGCTTTACGCCATGTCATCAGGAGTAATTCGAGATTTGGGAGTGAAATATTAAAGGAGTAATAAATGGCAAGGAAAATAGGTGTGTTAATAGGCAGTTTAAGAAAGGAATCCTGGAACAGAAAAGTTGCCCTCGCTCTGATAGACATGGCGCCTCCGGATCTGGATCCGGAAATTATTGAGATTGGCCAGCTTCCTTTATACAATCAGGATCCGGATGATCAAGACAACCCGCCGGATGAATGGAAAAAATTCCGCGAAAAGATGCGTAATATTGATGGCGTCTTGTTTGTCACGCCCGAATATAACCGTTCGGTTCCAGCGCCATTGAAAAACGCCATTGATGTCGGCTCAAGGCCCTATGGGAAAAGCATCTGGAGTGGAAAGCCCGGCGCGATTGTCAGCGCCTCTCCTGGCGCCATAGGCGGTTTTGGATCTAACCATCATTTACGCCAGTCCCTGGTTTTTCTGGACGTACCATGCATGCAACAACCGGAAGCGTATATCAGCAACGTTAATCAATTGTTCAAGGAATCTCACACCATCGCAAAAGACGAGACCAGGGATTTTTTAAAGAAATTCATGGAGACTTATGCCAATTGGGTCAATATGATATTAAAAAAATAATCAGAACGGCATAGAAAAACATTGCTCAAGCAGTAAAAGACGCCTGTTTTGACGCTGGTCAAAACAGGTGCTTTAATGATATAAAATTTCTATATTCGCAAATACTTGTCAAGCTTCCTGTTAATCTTTTTTAAATAGGGTACGCAGAAGTGTCTTGGCATGAATGAGAATTTCTTTTTGCTCGGGCGGCAGTTTTTTTCCAGCGCGATTAATGTAAAAATTCAGCATGGACATGGCGGATTGATAAGGTGATCCTTTGCGTCTGTGACTGCTCAATGCCGATTGTTGTAGCGATTTGGCGATTTTCATGGGATCTTTCCAGGTAAAAACGCCCTCTTCCAAATCCAGCGCACGACTTTCCCTGGTTACTTTTGCCGACCACTTGTTCGAGCGCTTTTTCATTTCAACACACTTCTATTGCCAGTGCTGATCCCATTTTTACAAGACCTATCAAAGCAACCTTCATGGTGGTTTTTTCCCCTTTGCCAGTAAGAATCATAAAGCCAGCAAGCATATGTTTATAGCCTGACTTAAAATATCGATAATGTCCAGATTAGAGTCAATATTAATGTTAGTATTTAATTAAATTGTGACGAACGCCCGGCTTGAAAATGCATTGGTTGTAACCAGCAAGAGGCGTCATCAATTAATTCCATCCAGTAAACTCTTTCACTCTAACTGTCATAATATATGGCCTTCCTTTATTATAGACAGTAGTGCGCCGGTGAATAGACGTATCACATGTTTTTTGATATGTTAAATAGAGTAAAGGCCAGAAAGAAGACAATCCATGTCTATCCAGAATAAGCTCCGTGTTATTAACCGCGTCATAGACACTGTGGACGAAATCAAAAAAAAATATGCACAGAATGAAGCAGTATCGCCTGATTTATCCAAACTAAGTCAATCTCTGCAAAACCTGAAAGATTATTTGTCCAAGCTTGATCAACTGCAGCCCAATTACACCACAAATGAAATTGATAGATATGTTGTTGCGATTAATCTTGACCTGGATTTGCTAAAGAACGAACTGGAAAAACAAGATTTCATAAGACTTCAAAAAGGAGCAAGAGTCATCAGAACAGTCCTCAAGTTCCATCCTACGAAATATTCTTTTATAGAATATGTGCTCATTTGGATATATGAATTCTTTTATTTTATCTAATAGCGGAATCAATTTTCCGCTGCAATTCCTTTCTTAATCCCAGGGCAAACAGCAATTCAGCAGTCAGAAAAATTGGCGCAATTAAGAGCTGGAAGGCGTTATGAAGAAACGCGGGGCGTTTCCCTTCGAAATAATGGCCGACCAACTGCAAAACCCATCCAAGTATAAATAAAATCAGAAATAATAAAAGACTGCCGCTATTAAAGTGACCCTTGCCAAGGATATGTCCTGCATAAGTCAGCGGCACAAGAAATAATACGGCCGCCAGACTTAAATAAACATCCAGAAATGCGTAATAGATCAGCAAAATGCTTACGGCTATCCATGCCACAGTAATATGTCCAGAATGCAGAAAAGGCACATGCAACCAGTCAAGCACGATTTGTATGGCAAGAATAATCGCAGGGATGCCTATAAAATGGGTCACTTTGGTAATCAGTTTTTGATGATGACTTGTGTAAATACTCATGTGCTGAACTATGTTTTTCATAACATCACCTAATATAGGATTATCCATGCTATTGATTATGGGTAAAGTGCCAAACTAGAAATTCAGAAAAATGATAAATCATTGCTCAATGAAAAAATACCGGTTAATAAAGGATGTGATCGAATCCAAATTCAATTTGGTTGTACAATATCCTATATAATTGTCAGGTCTGGCAATATAGACAGCAGGCTTATTAATATGAAAGCATTCATGCACACTGCCGCTGGCGTCATGTATGACGTTTTTCAATTCCCGGACTTCGTCTGTGGCAACCACATGCGTCCTGAGAAGATCGCCATATTTTTGTTCGAGCTGTTCCTGGATATGCGCTAGTTTTTTTATGTCACTATTTTTGGAAGAGATTCCCGTGAACATAAGCACGTTATGCATGGGATGCCGCAGAAAATCATAAAGCCTGGTTTTTGGATCTACCTTTGCATCCGGCATGCGCTCACCTGGCCCGGGACATTTTGCCCCAACGATCTCTTCATAATTAATGACAGGGCTGGACTGATAACGTATGCCTGTCTGTGAAATAATCTTGCCTGTGTGTGAAATGGTTTTTTCATCGCCATTCATGATTTTTGCACTGAATTTTTGCAGTTTCGTCAGAAATGTCGTATCGTACAAAGCCAGCTTGGTGAAATGTTCGGTCAAATTCACGATTTCATTCACGACAGGATGCCTCTCCTCCTGATAGCTGTCCAGCAGAGAAAGCCTAGCCTTACCCTGAATCACCATGGCCAGTTTCCATCCCAGATTATAGGCATCCTGCATACCGGTATTCATGCCCTGGCCGCCTGCCGGCGAGTGTATATGCGCAGCGTCGCCTGCGAGAAATATCGAACCCTGCCGCATGTTTTTAACCACTCTTCCATGCACCCAGAATGAAGAAATCCAGGAAATATCCTTTACATAATAAGCGCCATGACCGCGTTCCTGCACCAGTTCAATGATTTCCTTTTCATATAAGGTACGCCGCGGATGTTCAAGATGCAGGTTTGCCGCAATGCGATATTTGTTTGATCCTAAAGGTGACGCGGAAAATATGGTACCTTCATCAAAAAAGAGGTGAGCCTCATTTTTTGCCATAAATGAATCGATGTGTGCGTCAGCCACCATGAATTGTTCTGTCAAATCTTCTCCTGGAAAAATAACGTTGCATCGTTCACGGACAGTACTGCTTGCGCCATCACAGGCGATTAACCAGCGGCATTTGACGATTTCGCGTTGCTCCCGTGAGTTCTTCAGGACAGCAGTCACGCCGCTTTCATCCTGCGTGACATCTGTCAATTCAGTGGACCTTTCCACGTTTTTATTCATTTCATGAATTCGATCTGACAAAATTGATTCTGTTTCACTTTGCGGCAGCATTAAAATATAAGGATAGGAAGATTCAATGTGATTTAAAGGTATGGTAATCAGGTGTTTGCCATTAACATATAAATTGATGCCGTCACATTGATGACCAGCCTTGATAAAGGGAGATACCAGCCCTGCCTGGTCTAATAATTCCAGTGTCCGTGTCTGAATCCAGGTGGCATTGGACGTCGCCACCGGCCCGGATTTTTTATCTATGATTCTAAAGTCAACCGCGCGACGCGCGAGCTCGCACGCCAGCATTAGCCCGGTAGGACCGGCGCCTACAATCAGCACTGGAAGCTGCGCATTCATTTGGTTATTCCAATTTTAATCCTTGATAAATAGATCATAACAAATATGAGAAAGGACATGAAGTTAAACTGACCGCCAATCAGCCACTGCAATCCACTACAATAAAATACTGAGACCATACACTCATACCGGAATGAGGCTGTTCTCAAGCCACTAAAGCAATATCATGCAAGACATCAACCACTAATATACCTGGTTAATATGGGCGTACTATCACCCTGGTTCCGCGATACCCATTGCTTGCACTGGGACCTTGAACAAAATGATAACGCAGCCACTTCGCGTCTGCGACATGCAAGCGCACGCATCCATGGCTGATATTTCCATATACCACTTGATACGACCCATGCAAGCCCTGACTGCCATTAAAGAACATGCAATAAGGCATGGGCGCACCGCCGTGCGGCAAAGGATATTTGTGCGACTTGCAACCGGGACCGCCTAATGAATAAATCCTGAAACTGCCCGCTTTAGTGAGACACCGGCGTTTAATATCCTTGCACCAATACCCACCTGCCGTCACCATGCCTGACCGTACCAATACGCCATTGGCATTGTATGCGCCAAACGCATGTATGTTCGGATCAATGATAATGACTTTTTCGCCCAAAGGCGCAATCTGGCTGGGAAGGGAGCGATGATGGATTTTTTTACTGTATGCGCTGAATGGGTATAAAAGCATGGGAATGGTAAATAAAACCGCAAGCATCCTTAGTGTTTGCATAACCCGTACTCCTCATTTATTGCTTTTATGCTTATATTTTACTCCAAAATCACCCGCAAAAATTAATCCCGGTTCATTTTTTATATATATTCGTCATATCAAAGCCTTACACAGCCATAAATCTAGCAAGTTTACCCGATGAGGAAGGATGTCCCTGTATTTCCAATCTTATATAACCTCCTCATATGCGAGCAGCGGCGCGATTGACACGACATAGTCCATTAAAATTAATATAATCAAGCCAAAGTCAAAGCTGAGAGATAAATTATCATGGGAAAAATGCATGAAAAGGAATTGGAAATAGATGAATATCTTGTGCACGCACTGCTTGAAGCCCAGTGCCCTCATTGGGCAAATCTGCCGCTAACATCTGTTTCATCAAGCGGCACAGACCATGCGTTATATCGCTTGGGCGATGAATACATTGTTCGCCTTCCCAGAATCGAATGGATACCCGGAAGCCTGATTAAAAGCATTAACAAGGAATACGAGTGGGTTCCCAAGATTGCCCGATTCCTGAAAATACCCATATCGGAACCCGTGTTTAAAGGTAATCCCGATAAATTCTATCCTTGGCCCTGGACCATAACCAGGTGGAATAAAGGGCATAATCCTGATTTTGAAATAGAAAGTGAATATGAACAGCTTGCTGAGGATATAGCCTGTTTTCTTAATGACATGCACGGAATCAAACTGACTAACGGACCTGTTTCCAGGCGCGGGATTCCTTTAAAAGAACTTGATGTGGAGACAAGAAAGGCGATCGGCGAATTAGAAGGAAAAATTGATACTTACTTCATCGCGTCATTATGGCGTCAGTTATTAAATGTTCCCTCTTGGAATAAAACCCTTGTATGGTTACATGGAGATTTATTACCTGGAAATATCTTGGTTCAAAACAATCGGCTAAGTGCAGTGATCGATTTTACTGATGTGGGCATAGGTGATCCCGCTTGTGATCTCATCATTGCCTGGAGTTTATTCAACCCGAATTCGAGACAAATTTTTAAAGAGAATTTAAAACATGTCGATGATGACACATGGGAAAGAGGCAGGGGTTGGGCCTTATCAATCGCTCTCATCATGTTGCCGTATTATATTCATTCAAACCCTGTTTTGACTGCATTGGCAAGACGAATGATAAAAAACGTATCATGCGACTATGAAAAAAATAGATAAAATGAGAGTGGAATAAAAAACTCGCATTTTCACAAAAACTGATCAATACGAATATTAATGGTTATTTAATAATCCTTATATTATAAGTAAGTTTTTTTTGCACCCTCGCGGTTGCACCACTCAATGCCATTCTTCATGCAACAGTAGTTCAGAGTTGCCACACATTTGCGTCTCACTTATTCTACCCATACATGAATGGAATCAGGAATTATTTATGCAAACGGAACAAACCAGGACACCGCCTGCCGGCTATTACCCCAATCTTCAGACGCAGATTGATGCGAACGCCCTGGCTACTGTTTTGGATCACTACGCGGGAAAGATTAAAATCCTGTCGCTTGACTGTTTTGATACTTTGTTATGGCGAAAAACTGCGACGCCAGCAGACGTTTTTTTTGATTTACAACAACGTCCATTGTTTAAATCTATGGGTTTCACAGCGAGGCTGCGGCGTCAGGCAGAGTCGATAGCCAGGGAAAAAATCTATCTGCATACCGGAAGCAGCGAAGTCAGTCTGAATGATATTTATCAGGCGCATCACTCTCATATCTTGACGGAGCAGTCTGCCGGCTTGTCAGACGAAGAGCTCTCTGTGGAAAATAGCATCTGCTACGCATTTCCTCCTGTGGTTGAATTGATACGCCAGGCTGACAGACTGGGCCTGAAAATCATTATCGTGAGTGACACCTATTTAAACAAACAGCAACTCTCGGATCTATTGCGGGAAAAACTCCCGCAAGACGTTATGTGCAAAATTTCGCATATTTTCTGTTCATGCGAGCATGGCAAATCAAAAAAGTCCGGGTTGTTCAGGCGGGTATTAGAAAGTCTTCATGCCTCACCGCAAAACATACTGCACATCGGTGACAATCAGACTGCGGATTTCAATGCGGCGCGCTCGCTGGGCCTGCATGCATTGACACTCATTCATCATCACCCTGCTGTCGCTGAATTACTGCGTATGTACGCTCTCGCCGGAAGTTTTATCGATCCCGAAATACGCAATACCCGTTCACTTACCCATCCGTTTCGAGGTTTGCTGGCATTGCGCGCAGGACCGCATGGCAATCCTGAAAACACCATCGGTTACGCCACGCTGGGGCCCATCTTGTACGCATTCGCGCACTTCATTCTTAAAGAAATTAATCGTGCATCACATTCCGGAACACGTCCCAAGGTGTTATTTTTGATGCGAGATGCCTATTTACCGTCACTTGCCTGCGAAGCCCTGGCGGGCTGTGAAATCGGCAATCGGGTCAGAATCAGCCGCTTCGCCGCTTATGCGTCATCCTTTCGACACCAGAATGATATCGATAGTTATCTTGCTGAAAGAGTACAATCAAAACGGTTTCAAGAAATCTGCAGACAACTGCTTTTGCCAGAAGCGATAAGCGCTTCCATTCTTAAGAAAACTGAAAATGCCCGCGATTCCATATCCGAGTTTATCAGACAAATCCATCAATCCTCTATAATGAAAATGATATTTGACGCTTCCGCTGCTTATCGAAACAGGTTATTCAAGCATTTACAAAAAGAGATCGGCCTGGAATCTGGTAATACGCTGATATTTGTCGATTTGGGATACTCCGGCACCGCGCAGCTTCGCCTTGCTCCCGTGTTCAAAGATGAATTTGGTATCCAGATAGAAGGCTGTTATCTCATCGCACTGCCAGTTAACGACCCGTGCTCGCGCCGCCGAGGCCTTCTGGATACATCACATTTTGACGAAAACGCGCTCATCATGCTGGTCACTTATATTGCGCTGCTGGAACAAATGTGCACTTCCAACGGGAAGAGCGTGATCGATTATGATCAGGAAGGAAACGCGTTGTACTCTGAAACAGGGTTGGCAAGTGACCAGCACGATAAGCTTCTTTTGCTGCAATCTGAATGCATTCGGTTTATTCATGATGCTGTCACGTTTATTCAACAAGCCCAAACTGAAATTTCTGATGATATGCTTAGAGACGTTGCCGCAATCAACTTATGCCGTTTATTGTTTCTTCCATTGAAACCCGAACTGGATTTCCTGAAAAACTTTCATTTCGATTTCAACATGGGATGTGACGACATCATTCCTGTTTTTGATGTCGACAAAGGCCTAGAGGGCTTAAGACGCCGCAGCTGGCTGCACTGCTCAAAGGAAATCAATAAAAACATGCGCACCAATTATCCGGCAGAATGGCGTTCAGCCAGTCTTGAGCTAGCCCTTACTTTGATGTCGCAGCACCGCTTTGGTCTCGAATTCGCATTGAATGACCTCAGCCATAGACGGGAATCTCTGGAAATCCTGGTATTCCAGGGGCAACAGGTTTCATCGCTCTCTCTGGAAGCCATGCCTACACACGATGGTTATTTTTCATTGATGATTCCTGTTGTCAATCCTGACTGTCCCCTGGGCGTGCGATTTGGCGGCGCATACAAATGGGTTGAAATTGAAAGTGCTGAATTGATTCAATTGACTGCCTTGTATTCCGCCAGGGAGCATGAGCACACACAGGACGCAAGCACTTACATGAGCATGAATGAAATGAGCCATAAGGATTCCGGCTTATTTGAATGTTTGACGAGCAACGCCTTATTGGTTTTTGACCCTGCCGGAAATGTCGGCTCGTCGCGCCAGATCTTGCGAATCATCTTCAGGCCTATTGCACGACATGAAAAGATAATGCAAAACGGTTAATCATAATGGCTGGCTGCGCCATGTGTCGGGCACATGACTACCCTTGCGTGTCAACCGGTAGGTATAAATACTTTCTTTTATCAAAGTACGCCTCACCCCATAGGCAATCGCGACCATCATCATTAACGGCAGAACAATCCGCATGTCATTGGTCAGCTCCGCTGTCATGATAATAGCCGTAAGCGGCGCACCGGTACTTGCGCCCACCATTCCTGCCATCCCAGCCACTGCGCCCAACTGTAAATTCATACTCATTTCACCTGGAAAAACCAGTTTGTATACCTCAGCAAAACCTCCGCCCAGCGCCGCTCCTATGAACAAGAGCGGAGAAAATATACCGCCAGAACCGCCTGATCCCAGTGTCAGACCCGTACTCAACAATTTGAGAGCGGCGAGAAAAATCAAAAAATAGGGATCCGTCAGGGTCGATGTCATGACATCCATGATGGTCGCGTAGCCCAGGCCCTGAATATAATAGTGGCCGAATACTTTAAGCATGAAATACATGCTCAACCCCACTAAAAACATTCCCGCCATATGACGGAAATAATAATTGTCCGGGAGTTTTTCGAATGCCTCTTCAATCAAATAAATCCCCCGTATAAAGAACGCGGCAGCCAATCCGACGATCATGCCCAAAAAGGAATAACTCACTGCTGTATAAGCTGATATGTGAGCTATTACACTGGCATCGACCGGTATCAAGGGAACATCCCCGTATAAAAAGTATGTCATGTAAGTTGAAACCGCCGTTGCGATGCTGACAGGGATAATAGTGCGCGCACTGATTTCCGGAAGCAGGATTTCAATCGCAAACAATAATCCGCCCATGGGCGTATTAAACATCGCGGCGATTCCTCCGCTCGCTCCGCAGGCAATCAAAGTCATACGCTGCCAATCAGCCAATTTAAACGCTTCTCCTAACGCTGACCCCAGCGCACCGCCCATCTGGATAATGGGTCCTTCACGGCCAATGGAGCCGCCCGAGCCTATGGATAATGAAGATGCCAGCGCCTTGATAATGCCAGCCATGGGACGGATGCGCTCATTTTCATAATAAACAGCGTAAATGACCGCTGGGACACCAGTGCCCCTCGCCTCTGGCGCATAATTTTTGATGAGAAATGCCACAATCACGGCCGCCAGCACTGGGACCAGCACAATGCCGGCTCCCCATCGGCTGGGTGCCGCATGCTGGAGGACATCATAATGGGAAGAAAGCTGGCCATAAAACAGCAGATTATGAAGCAATCCTATCAATTCACGGAAGAAGATCGCACCGCATCCCGTCACTACTCCGACAACCAACATAAGGGAATAAAAACGTATTTGATTCAAATGAAGCATGGGCATGTCATAGTCACTTCTATCCAGGCCAGCAGTCATCTTAAACCAAGTTCAAGGTGATGAGAAGATAAGCACAGGGACACGTAGGTCAAGAGTGTTCATTGAACTGTGCCAGTTCTTTGCCATGACGGATAAGCGACTGGATTTCAGGATGAAATCCGTTGCCACATAGATGTGGCGTTTGGAGCGAAGTAGTCATGGCAAAGAACTGGCACAGTTCAATGAACACTCTCCAGAGGTCACTTTAGTTGCGGTAAACCCTGCCGTGACGTATGCTAGAGCTTGTCATCATTTCCATGATATTGACGCATCATCCTCAGGTTTTTCAGGCTTCGTTTTCTCTAACCGACAGGCATGCTGCGATGCTCAACCCGTCATGGCGGGACAACTCACGACTAAAGATGTCAAGAACCCTGTATTTATGGATTGAATAGCGAGGATCGCATGGAAAGTGCCGTTACCCCTGATGTCACCCATCAGTCTCAGATTAAAAGCCAGGCCAGAGCAGAAGAATTGATTTCCATTCTTGAGCATTATGCCCAGCGCATCAAAGTTCTTTCTCTGGATTGCTTTGATACCCTTATCTGGAGACAAACCGCCACGCCATCCGATGCCTTCTTTGACATGCAGAAGCGACCGGCTTTTCAGGCTGCCGGATTGACTGCCCGTTTACGTGCGCAAGCCGAGGAAAACGCCCGCCAGAAAATGTTGATTGATCATGGCAGCACGGAAGTCAAACTGACGGATATTTACAAGGCGAACAATCCTTCCTTGAGCAACCACGCATTAGCCGCTCTGGCTGAAGATGAACTGGCGACTGAACAGGAAACATGTTTTGCCTTCCCGCCTGTTGTTGAACTGATACGGCAAGCCCGCGCGCGCGGTCTGAAGATTATCATTGTCAGCGACACCTACTTTTCAGAACCCGAATTAAGACGCCTTCTCGAATCCTGTCTGCCTCAGGACGTCTTGCAGTCAATCAGACAGGTATTTTGCTCCAGCGAACATGGGGTGGCGAAAAGCAGCGGTCTGTTCAGCAAAGTCTGTAACAAAATTCATGAAAATCCCCATTCCATCCTGCATGTGGGAGATAATCTCCTTGCGGATTTTGTCGCTCCCCAGACCATCGGGATACACTCGATTCATTTTATACATAATGAGAAAAAGGTAGGCGAGACAATACGCATGCAGGCCTTGGCGGGTGGATTCATCGATCCGGCGATTCGGCATGAACGCTCCTTGGTCAATCCATTCCGGGGCATTTTCGCAGCCTCTAGGCTTTCAGAATGGCAGACCGAAAGCCTGATAGGGTATTTATCCGCAGGTCCGGTGATGTACGCATTCGCCCGCTATATCTGCGCTGAAGTTGAAAAACTGCAGCTTCAAGGCAAGCGCCCTAAGGTATTATTTCTTATGCGGGACGCCTACTTGCCTTCACTGGCATGTGAAACGCTGGCGGGCAGGGAAATAGGCAAGCGTGTGCGCATCAGCCGTTTCGCTGCATTTGCTTCTTCCTTCCGAAACAAGGACGATATCGACAAATATTTATGTGATAATGTTGCGTCCTTGCGCTTTTACGATATTTGCAGACAATTGTTACTGCCTGAAGCTATCGCGGGTGAAATCAGTGAAAAAGCGGCAACATTACCCAATCCGGCATTGGCATTCATAAAACTCATTCATCAGGATCATATACTGACGCATATTTTCAAAGCTTCCAAAGCATACCGCCAGCGGCTTATCAGACACCTGGAACGCGAAGTCGGGCTGGAGAAAGGCGATACGCTGGTGTTTGTCGATCTTGGCTATACCGGCACAGCCCAGCGTAAACTCGAACCCGTTTTTCGTGATGAGATGGCTGTGGAAATTGTAGGCCGATATTTGATTTCACTCAGCGTACCCGGATGGGAAAAATCACGCGGCGGGTTAATGGATCCATCCTGGTGTGACGACCGCACCTTGCAGACACTGGTAGCCTATATCGCCCTGTTAGAACAAATCTGCACTTCCAACGAAAAAAGCGTTGTGGATTACGACACGGACGGATCACCCATTTATTCAGAAACTTCTGTCAGCAAGGCACAACACGCCAAACTGGAGACTATTCAGTCAGAATGTCTGCGTTTTATCCAAGATGCCGTCCAATTTTTCTCACAGGCGCGAATACAACCTTCCAACAGGGTATTACGCGACACCGCCATGGCGGAATTGGCCAGGATGTTATTCTTTCCCTCGGCGGCAGAGCTCGATTATTTGAAATCATTCGAATTTGATTTGAACATGGGAACCAAGGATTTGCTTAATGTGCTTGATCCGGAAAAAGGCTTAACGGGCCTGCGCCGCCGAGGATTGTTTTTCATGGAAAAAAATCTCAAATCCATGCGCACCAATTATCCGGCTGAATTGCGGTCAGCAGGCATGGAACTGGCATTGACACTGATGGCCCAGCATCGCATCGGATTTGATGTGAGAGTCAGTGATCTGAGCCTGAGGCGTGAAAACCTGAATGTCATCGCTATTCGCGCTGGTAACGCATCTCAAACCATGGTCGCGGCCCTGCCGACACACGACGGCTACTTTTCCCTGATTGTTCCTGTCGGCACGGGAGATTTTCAGGTCGGTGTCCAATTTGGCTTGAATTACCAGTGGGTACAGTTGGAAAGCATTGAACTCATCGTTACAAGCGCCTTATACACTTCAAAAGAGTCCGAACATACCGTAGATGCCTCGGAAAATATTGTAGTGGATCAAATGGAGAATAAAGGCCAGGGGTTATATGAATGTCTGACTGACACCAGTCTGTTAGTCTACATCCCTACTCGCAGATTGGGTGAACATCATCATGCCCTGCGGATAGTATTCAGGCCAATCATTGGCAAAAAGAAAAACAGGCATGGAATTCAGGCGTAGCTGATAATCAACACGCCCAGCAATATAAATCCGCCTCCTATCATTACAGGAAGATTGACATGATTTTCTCGGAATAATACCCAGGTGAACAAGATGGTGAACAAGGGATAAATTAATTCAATAATACCCGCCACGGTTGCATTTTTACCCTGTATTGATGCAACAATGAAAAAACTGGCCGTCAGCACTACGATAATCTCAAGAATTGTCATCCATAGAACAGACGGCCGGGTTGTCAAAGTCACCCAGTCCGCCCTGAGATTCATGCAATAGGAAATGATAAAAAAAAGAATCGCCCCCGCTAACATTTCCAGCGCAAGTAAAGTAATCGGAGAAATACTCTGAAGAATTTTCTCCGCCAGGGAATAGTTTAATCCCCATAAAACCGCCGCCAGCAACGCATACGCAAACCACATATACCAATTCTCCTTCCCTGGAAATTTTACTATAAAATACGCTGTTTTAGTAGCAGGTTACGATAGCCAGTTAAAGTATTTTCTTGAATAAGGCCGGGAACGTAAAATCATTTCATGGCTGAATTTGACACAATGGTACCGTGCCTGACTCATTCTCACTCCGCCATACATGAGAAGCTCTATGATGCCGCCGTAGAAATGCGGTAAACTACATGAATGATTCAAGCCAGGGAGGGCCTATGCAATCAATTCTAAACCGTTTAATAAACAAGATTCATGCATCCGCAATCGATCCTGACCCATCAGATAATTTTTTCATTGAAGACGTATTCCCTCCTGAATTGTATGCGCAAATTCTCTCCCGCCTGCCATCTGATGATGAATACGAATTTATTGAACATCCGGATGCGGTATTGCCTGATGGCACCCGAACACGCAAACTGCTGGATTTGACCGACGAGTCAATTAAAAATCTGAATCCCGACCACCAGGCTTTCTGGCACGAAATAAAACGCATGCTCGTTTCCGATGTCTTGCAAAAAGCTCTGGTGCAAAAATTCACCCGGCGCATCAAGGAACGGTTTGGGGAACAATGGCAGCACTGGCCAAAAATGATAAATGTTCCCATATTTTATCGTGATTTTCCGGGGTATTTTATCAGCGAACATACTGATGCGCCATTTAAAGTCATCACCATGCAATTCTATCTTCCAAAAGACGAATCGCAAATCCACCTCGGAACATCGTTTCATAGAAAGAAAAACCATGGGTTTGAGTTGCTTAAAACCAATCCATTCAAACCCAATTCGGCTTATGCGTTCGTTCGTACAGATAACAGCTGGCATAGTGTCAAGCAAATGGCAGCGCACGAATCAAAACGTGACTCACTCGCGCTGACTATTTATCAAAAAGGCTTTGAATATAAGTCAGGAAAAACTTATTGAGTTCCATATTACAAATACGTATTGCCAATTCAGGCTATTCCTGCGCGCAAAATATCATGCATGTGGATAACGCCCACAGGTTCTCTTTGTTCATTCACGACAACCAGAGAGGTGATCTTATGCTGTTTCATACGATCCAGCGCGCCCGCCGCGAGTGTTCCGGGCGGAATAATTTTGGGGTTCCGGTTCATGACTTCGTGAATCAAAATCTTGTGAATATCAACGCCAGTATCAAGCACCCGCCTGACATCACCGTCAGTAAACACACCTGCCAGGATGCCGTCATTATCGACGATGGTTGTCATCCCCAGCTTTTTGCGGGTCATCTCAAGCAATACTGTTTTTAGCAACGCTTCCTTTCCCACCCGTGGAATATTCTCTCCCTTATGCATAATCTCATCCACCGTCAGCAAGAGCCGCCGGCCCAGCGTGCCGCCCGGATGAGACAGGGCAAAATCTTCCATAGTGAAACCCCGCTCATTTAGTAAGGCCAATGCCATGGCATCACCCGTGGCAAGCGCGACCGTGGTACTGGAGGTAGGAGCAAGACCCAGCGGGCAGGCTTCTGTTTCTATACCCACATTGATATTGACATCAGCGTGCCGAGCCAGACTGGATGCGCACTTGCCGGTCATGGAAATCAGAGGGATTTTCAACCGCCTGATGACAGGAAGAATCGAAACAATCTCTTCCGTCTCCCCAGAGTATGAGATGGCTAATACAACATCACTGGGTGTGATCATGCCGGCATCCCCATGCTTGGCCTCGCCCGGATGCACAAAAAAAGCCGGTGTCCCGGTACTTGCAAACGTCGCCGCGACTTTTCTGGCAATATGTCCGGATTTGCCTACCCCCATCACCACGACATGTCCCTTGCAATTCAGAATGATATGGCAGGCATGAGCAAATAAATGATCGATGCGCCCGCTCATGGCTATTAATGCTTCGGCTTCCTTTCTGATCACACCGCGGGCTGTTTCACAGAGTTGGTCCGAGGCTTGTGCTGTTTGTCTGAGGGGTTCCGAGATCATACGGCCGCCGCGCTCCTTGTTATCTGACGTTGAGACAGGGTCCGCCTGAGCGCATCATTTTCGCGTTCCAGGCTTTTGTTCCATTCCACCAGGCCAAAGCGTTTCAGACTGATTCGCTCCCAGATGAATCCCGGAACACTTTCATGCCTGTCCAGACAGCGCAACGCCTGGGCACACTGGCTAGCAATATCCAGCACTTCAGCCGCTTCCTGCAGTCCGAATGATAGCGGATTGTCCAGGGTGCCTACTATATTCGTCCAATCTCCCTGAAGTACACGATGGGCTTCCTTGACTCCCCTACGGAATTGCTCACGCGCGTCATCCACCCGAGATTGACCAAGATAAAGCAAACCGGCATACATCCTGGAAGAGATAGTCTTGGTGGCAAGCAAGGGACAAAATACCATGGGGTCCATCTCTGCGCATGTGATAAATGCTTTTAACGCTTCATCACGCTGACCGATAGCCAACAGCAACCTGCCGCCCAGAAAATGGAGTGACACCGCCCATCGATAAGCATGCGGATTGTTGCGGTCATAAGTCCGATCAAATTCATTAATCAGATTGGTTAATACCGACAAGTCTTTTAATGTCACATTGCCAGACTCGAGCAGCTGATACCCGATGACACAAAGCGCCGCGCCCTGATCCGCTGATCCAGTTTTGGCCTCAAGCGCGATACGCGAACAGAAATCAGCGAGAACCTGCCTGTCAACCAGACGTTCGCCTAATTGCACCATTACCCGGTATAGCCAGGGGTTGTCATAATATTTTTCAAATGAAACGTGTACAGGCGGCGGTGAGCCCTGATTCTGATGAAACGGATTACTGTATGCAAGCGCAGCTGAATTCACCGGGTTGCCGCAGGCGGAGATCAACCACCATTCGGTTTCCACCGCCCCGTTATAATGCAGGGGGACATTTTGCATGACACGCTTGCCATTGCTCAGTTTATAACCTCCTCCTGCAATTTGAGCCCAGCGATCATCGACGATAAAATGTTTGCTGATCGCAGAATTGAGCTTGTCCCAGTCGAAAACATGGAAATGATACGGGTTAGGATCCCGTCCTGTTTCATCACACCATAGATGCGGGACGCTTCCCAACAGACGTCCATCAGGCTTGAGCACGCGCTTCACTTCTACAAGAAATGCCTCGTAATCAGGCACATGTTCTATCGTTTCAAATGAAATCACGGCGTCAATTGAATGATCTTCTAAAAATGACATGTTTGTCACATCGCCGGCATGATAAGTGACCGCCGGATTTCCAGCAGCGTAATTTGCCTCTGCGTATGCGATCGAATCATGATCAATATCAACACCGATAAATCGACTTCCCGGGCTGCAGGCCGCGAGAACGGCGGTACCATATCCCATGCCGCACGCGGCATCCAGCACCGTATCACCCGGACGTATTCGTGACGCAGCATGAATATACCGCGACACGTGCGCATCAGAACGCCTCCCGGCTTCGCGCAGCATATCCATGTGTAAATCACGGGTGGCCAGCAGCCATTGCAGTGAAAATTCCTGATTGGCCTGCGTTGGAACACGTTCAAAAAAGGTAAATCGACCGGTGCGTTCATCTTCAAGTTCGCCATAGGGAATAATCAGCATGCCGCGCGGATGTTTTCGATATCCCGCCTGTATGGCTGCCTTTTCCCAGAAAATCCTGCTATGCATAGGATTATTCGCCCCAATGGCGCGGGAGGCATCCGGCGGAAAGTAGATGACGAGATTGCGTCGCGTCATTTGTTGAAATACGCCTAGAATGGCGGTAACTTCTTCCGGCCTGTAAGGCAATAATTCGTATCCTATGATGATAGTGTCAAATGAGGCTGGCTTGAATGGATAATTGGTTAATGACCCCAAAAACAGCCTTCCTGGCGCGCGATCATGATGCGCGGCAATCCACTGCGAGGAGGAATCCATGCCATAAGCATCGATTGACCGCTTCAACAATTCAAAAACAAGAGTGCTATTCTCGCAGCCAATCTGCAGATAGGAACCCATTCCGCACACCTTTAATATCGATTCAGCGTCTGCGATCATTATTCATCTCCATATGATAGAAATCGTTATATGCAATGTAAGCGGGTCAATCCACATCTGACAATGCGACTCTCCAAGCTACAGCCTGTCTCTGTCTAATTTTACCTTGATTTTGGATATCGCCTGACTGTGCAGCTGACAAATTCTTGCCTCGGTCAATTCAAGAACCTCGCCAATTTGTTTGAATGTAAGCTCCTCTATATAATATAGAGATAATACCAATTGCTCTCGTTCCGGCAAAGTATGGAGAATATCCTTGATATGCTGGATGATATTTTCTTTCTGGGTGATTACTGAGGGATTATCATCCTCATCGCTGGCCAATAGGTTTTCATCATCCAGCATATCAATGCTGACAATATTATTGATGCTGATTTGCTGGCAAATCAGCACATGTTCATCCATCGAAATTCCCAGCTCCGCGGCAATCTCCTCTGACGTCGCCTGTTTTTGTCCACGCTGCTCGATGCGTGAAATCGCTTCCGTGATGCGGCGCATGTTGCGCATCGTTTCACGCGTTCCCCATGAGTTTTTGCGCAATGAATCAATGATGGCACCGCGTATGCGAATACTCGCGTAAGAATCAAATGCGGTGCCCATGTCGGGTTTATATTGCTTGCGCGCTTCCAGCAAGCCTACAAAACCCGCCTGCAATATGTCATCCAGTTCAATGTGGGACGGCAGTCTTTTCTTGATATGAAGAGAAATTTTTTTTACCAGCGACCTGTGCTCAAGAATGAATTGCTCAAGCATCAGCCGATCGGAATTCTCTTCATAAATCTCTATGCCTTGCACAACTGCTCCTTGACTGCGAGATTGCTTTCAACCAGGCGCTCAAAAAAGAAATGTATTCCGCCAGCCACGGTGGGGTCCTGATGCCAGTGATTAATGCCGTGACACAATTGATGAAATGAAACCGCCGAATCAGAAAATGGAAATTTATCCACTACCGGAACCCTTTCGCGGGCAGACATGCCAATATAGTCATCATGTGGAACATGTCCAAGATAATGCATGCTGACATTAATAAACCTGGCGATCACATCCTGGAATTTGCTGAATACATCAAACGCTTCCTGCATGTTTTTTGCCTTGTTCACCACAATGCCGAACCGGTCACGGCCATATTTTTGATGCAGGATCTTGATAACAGCATAACTATCCATCAAAGAAGCGGGATCGTTGCAGATGACGACCAGAATATCCTGCGACGCATGGGTAAAATCAATAACCTGGCTGGATATACCCGAAGCCATGTCAACAATCATGACATCGATGGCGTCCGTCAGTGTCGAAAACGATCGTATCAGCTCAACAGCTTCCATTGAAGAGAGTTCAGCCATTTTTTGCACTCCGGAAGCAGCCGGAATGATTTTTAATCCATGCGGTCCCGTGATGCATATCTCATCAAACGCACAGGCTCCGCACAAGTAGTCGTGCAGATTTTTTGCCGGTTTCAGTCCGAGCATCACATCAACATTGGCAAGACCCAGATCTGCGTCGAACAACAGTACTTTTTTCCCCATTTTTGCATAGGCTATCGATAGATTGACAGATATGGTGGTTTTACCAATACCGCCTTTCCCGCCCGTGATAGAAATGACCCGCATGGGTCTGTTATTGCTGTTTGTAGGATTAGCTTCTTTCATATCTACCTTCGCTGAATTGATTCGATATTCTCACAAGATTTTGCAATAAATGTTCCTCAGTTGATTTTTTCTTGTCCTGGCTTTCTGTCATGATCTGATATAACATCGCATCCGGATCAGCTATTTCTATATCTGTATTAATGTTCTGGCCATTACAGATGTAAGCTATCTTCATCCCATAATTGATACACACGCTCAAGACTGGCGCCATGCTAATACACTCATCCGCCTTGGTCAGAATGCATCCGCTCATATTAGTGGTTTTGAATCCGCGTGCGATTTCATCCAAAATGGGTTCTTGCACATTGCATGGAAGCACAAGATGGGTAGTGAGCCTCTCACGTTGGCCTTCCATCAGATCTCGCAACCTGGCGACGTTATCTGCATCTCTTTGGCTGACGCCGTGTGTGTCAATCAAAACCAGGCGTTTATTGCGCATAGACTTAATCACCATTGCAAGCTCCACGGGACTGTCAGCGTACTCCAGATCAATGTTATAGATATTTTGATAATGCAAAAGGAGGTTTTTTCCGGAAATATCATGATAATCCGTCGTAATAATCCCCAGGGAATCAGAACCGTATTTTGACAAATAGCGCTTGGCAAGCTTCAGAATAGTGGTCGTTTTACCAATTCCCGTCGGCCCGATTAGCGCACAGACGCGATTGTCGTCTATCAATTCATCATCCATTGTCTGAATGAAATGACGCAAATCTGATTCAATATTCGCAAACGAGACTGGATCAGATATGTTTCTAGACTGGAAATACCGGTTAATAAATAACTGGCAAAATTTTCCGCGGAATCCTAGCTTGGTCAGATGATAAAACAATAAATTCCGTTTTGTGGTATGCTCATCGTCTGATATGTGAAACCCCTCGTATAACTGACTTCCAACCTGTTTTGACAAATTCTCAACACGTTCATTCATGATTTGTAACTGTTTGTTGAGTTTTTCGATCAGGCTGAAATCGGGGAATTGATTGGCTGGGCGCTGGAGGAATTCATTTTTTCCCTGTCCATGCCGCGGCAGCGTATCCTGGCTTGAAAACTCACTGACAGGATATTCACCGTGCTGCTCGGTCTCATCGGGCAAACCAGCTATCATTTCTATCCCTTCCGGGACGCTGCGCGTTGAATAGACCAGCGCATCCGGTCCCAGGGCGTCCTGAATCATGGAAATGGCCTTATGATTGCTTGATGCTGTAAATCGGTGTAATCGCATTTTTTATCACTCCATTACCCTATTTTGGCAACAATATTCAAATGCCTGTCTTCCGGAATTTCATTGTGTGACAGGAAATGTATGCTGGGAATACCCGGCTTGAACAATTTTTCAAGCAATCCCCTTAATTCGCTTGTCACCAGCATGATCGCAGGCATGGAATCCACCTCGCATTTCTGAACGTACTCAAGCAGCCGTGAGTAAATTCTCTCTGTCAGTGTCGGCTCCAATATCACTACTCTTTCCCCCGCATCCGTATTCTGTTGTATAGACTTATGCAAGATTTGTGCCAGGTCGTTATCCAGCACTGCGACAGGAACCTCTCTTTTGTTGCTGCAAATGCTATAGATGATTAAATGCTTCAATGCGATTCGAACAGATTCGATAAGATGATCTATATCCTTGGATTTTGACCAGCTATCAATCATTTTTTCGGCAATTGTTCGCATATCTATTATAGGAATATCTGATTGAAGCAACCGTTGCAAAACCGTCACGATGATACTTAATGGCACAGCCTGTGGGCCTGATGTTAAGGTTTCAACCAGTTTCGGCGTTGTGGACGCCAGCTTGTTTAAAAGTTGCTGCACTTCATCATATCCGATCAAATGGCAGGCGTTCGTACGAATGATATGATTTAAATGGGTTGCAACAACTGTACTGGCATCGACGACCGTATATCCGAGACCATGCGCATAATCACGCTGATTAGCAGCTATCCAGCAGGCATCCAAGCCAAAGGTGGGATCCTTGCATAAAATGCCTGACAAGATATGTTTGATATGACCCGGATTGATCGCGAGATTCATGTCCGGATGAATTTCAGCTTCCGCGATAACAACGTTTTTCAGGTACATGCGATAGTGATTTGCGGACAGATTCAGATTATCTTTGATGTGGACCGTGGGAATTAAAAAGCCGAGTTCATGCGACAGTTTTTTACGAATTGCCTTGATGCGGTTTACCAGCACACCATCCTTATTGACGCCGACCAGACTGATCAACCCATAACCGATTTCCAGGGCGATACGGTCTGACGAGACTACCTCATCCCAATCCAGCTCGGTATTCTCATGTTTACGCAAGACTTCGTTTGGCTTAATGTTATGCGCCGTGCCTTTTGGATTTGCCTTGAGAGTATTCTTGCGCACAGACACCAAATAGGCGGCAGCGCCAGAAAGAAGAGCAAGAACGATGAATGGAAAATGCGGCATGCTGGGAATCATGGCGAGAATCAGTAAAACAGAGGAAGTCACCATTAGCGGTTTAGGATCACTGAATAATTGTGAAAGCGTTTGTTGGCTGATGTCTTGCTCATTATTAACCCTGGTTACCATGATCGCTGCCGATATGGACATTAATAATGAAGGGATTTGCGCGACAAGACCATCACCTATCGTTAACAGGGAAAAATTTTTCACTGCCAGACTGAGAGGTAAATGGTATTGAAACACTCCAATGATGATGCCTCCTATCAGGTTGATAAATAGAATCAGCAATCCTGCGATAGCGTCTCCACGCACAAATTTACTCGCACCATCCATGGCTCCATAAAAATCCGCTTCCTGGGTTACTTCCAAGCGGCGCTTTTTTGCCTCTTCCTGATTGATGACCCCTGCGTTCAAATCCGCGTCTATCGCCATTTGCTTGCCAGGCATGGCATCCAGCGTAAAACGCGCACTGACCTCAGAAACGCGACCGGCACCTTTTGTGACAACAACAAAATTGATAATCATCAAAATGGCAAAAACAATCATGCCCACTACAAAACTTCCGCCAATGACAACTTCGCCAAATGCCTTGATCACCTGTCCTGCGGCTCCCGGCCCCTGATGACCATGCAGCAGCACGACACGGGTGGAAGCTATGTTCAATGTTAATCTAAGCAAGGTCGTCACAAGAAGTATGGTGGGGAAAATACTAAATTCCAAAGGACGCGACACATAAACACAAACCATCAAAATCACGAGAGACAAAGTGATATTAAAAGAAAACAGCAAGTCCAACAGAAATGGCGGCAAAGGCAAGATGGTCATTGCCAGCATGGAGATAATTAATATCAGTATGCCAAAATTAAATTTACGGAAATTTCCTAAAGAATGCATATTCATAGTTCAACCTTCTTCATTTCAGTCATCACTCACTATAAATAAATTGTTCAGGGATTTTCAGGTCGCTGATATACTGAGGCTGTTGCGCCAGCCCATGTTGGTAGTGTTTTAACTGGTGTACATAAGAAAGCACAATGGCGACGGCCATATATAACCCTGGATTAATTTCAGAATTCAGTTTGGATGTATTGTAAATCGCACGGGCAAGCAGAGGCGCCTCATAGATTGGCACACCATTCGAGACTGCAATCTGACGAATCTGCTGGGCAATGTAATCCTTGCCCTTCGCAATGACTTTTGGTGCCTTGTCCTTGTTCTCGTCATATCTGACGGCGAGAGCATAATGCGTAGGATTGGTGATAACGACCGTAGCCTTAGGCACAATCAATGTCAATCTCTGTTTCAGCATTGCCATCTGCATAGACTTCAGCTTACGCTTTATGTCCATATTACCTTCCGTTTCCTTGAACTCGTCCTTGAGCTCCTGTGTCGTCATCTTGATTCTATTGCTGTATTCAATAAAATTAGTCACAACATCATACAGTATGATAAGGACCAGTGATGAAGAAACAAGCAGGATGAACTGCCTGCCTATCTTATAGCCGGCCACGATAGAAACATCCAGAGGGAAAATCGTCAGTTTCATGATGTCTGATTGATTGTTCAGAGCGAACATGACAAGAACACTCATGATGACAATCACCTTCAGAATGGATTTAAGCACGTTCAATACCATTTTCTTGGAAAAGAGATTCGCCAGATTAACGATAGGGTTCAGTGTTTCAAACTTGAAATGTAACGAGTGAAGCGTAAAATTCCATCCGCCAAAAATGAATGGAGACAAAAAGGCGACAAGAACGACCATGATAAATAGCGGCAGCATCACCAACAGCGTATTCAGGACGATCCGCTCAATAAAGTCGGCCGGGAAATCCTGATTTATCAATACACTGCCAATGCTTCCAAACGACTCGATAAAATTGTCCTTAAGCGTGTCTTTCAGATCGGTGGAAATGACCATGAGCATGATGACAGCCACCATAAACACCAGCCCGCTAGTCAGATCACGCGAGCGCAAGGTCTGGCCCTTTTTACGCAAGTCCTCTATGCGCCTTCCGGTCGCCTGGTGCTGCTTTTCGGCTGATTGATCCGCCATATTACTTCATCTTCATAATGGATTGATAAAATAAACTCAACGATTCGCGTATCAGATCGCCGCTTTCAGCCACAAAAAGCTGGTACGTGACATAAACACAGAACAAACCAATGACCAATTCCATATTGAGACCGATAGAAAACAGGTTGAATTGCGGGGCAAATTTCGTCATGACCGCCAAAGCAATATTTGTCATGAGCAACACGATCACGATTGTGATGGATAACGTGACCGCGCCTGAAAAGAGGATGCTGGAATAAGACAACACCTGAGCCATCATATGGGAGGGAAGGAAAATCTGATCTACCGGCATGACAGAAAAGCTGTCGGCCAGCGTTTTAATTACAAACAAATGTCCATTCAGCAGCAGAAACAGCAAAGTAACAGTGATGATATAAAAGTGGGTCAGACTGGTGATAAATCCAAATCTTTGATCTATAAGACTGGCAACACTCAGTCCAGCCTGAGTTGAAATCACCTGGCCTGCCACCACAAAAACTTCAAAAATCACGTTCAGAAAAAGGCCTGAAATCAATCCTATCACTGCCTGAATGAATATTTGCACAAGCATGGATATAGAAAACAATCCATACTGAACAGACATGTTTGGATAAAGTAGCAATATGTAAAGAGAAAGAATGGAAGCCAGCGAGATAATAATCCTGCCGGTTATCAAGTCGCGCCTGAACAACACGAAGAAAGTCAACAAAGCGGAAATGCGCGTGAATATCAACACAAACAGAATGAATTTATTGTATACAAGCGGTATAAGCTGAATGATATCCATGATTATCTTATATATGCCGGTAAATTTGTCAAAAATTGGCGCATGATTAATACCAGTTGATGCATAAGCCATGGGCTGAGTATAAACAGAAGTGTGAACATCACCAGCATTTTTGGTATGAATGTCATGGTCATTTCATTGATTTGCGTTGCAGCTTGAATGATGGAAACAATCAGACCCACAATCAACGTCGGAATAGTGATGATACAAACCGCTATCATCGTGTAATATAGCATCTGCTGCATGGCATTTAACATATGAAGGTCATTCATTGTCACCTCGTGAACGCTTATTGACGGACATCTCATCCATGATCATTTGCTCAATATTTTCGGTTTTTATGGCCTGTTCCAGGCGAATATTTTCTGAAAAGTGCGTCATTATCTTGAGCTTGTTATCTAACGCTTCAATTTGCTTCAATTTTTCTCCGCGCGCCTTCATCAGCTTGCCAATTTCCATCTCCTCGGCATGAATGATATCATTCATTTTTTTCGTGAAGGAATCCAGGTTCTTGGACAGGACCGGAACAGACCGACTGATGGATAAATGCGTGCCATTTGTATATTCATTTTGATACGCAATAATTTTCTGCAATGAATCCTCCTTCTTACGTATATGGACATTAATCCTGCGTAAATCAGTCATCAGCGCCTCACGCTGCCTGTGAAGCGCGTCATTGACCACTGATATCTGGCTCAGGTTTTTCATTCCGCTTTACCTCTATTATCGATATGCCGCCTGTGAAAAAACCGTTTCAAGCTGTTGACTGCTTGTATGATAATCGGCCGATTCATTCATGCCCTGCTTAAGGAATTTTTCCATGGCATCCCGGTAACGGAGTGATTCATCAATGACCGGATCAGCGCCATGCTGATACATGCCCACATTGACAATTTCGCGATTTTTTGAATAGGCACTGTACAACTTTTTGAACCGCACGGCGCAATTCAATTGCTGCTCAGTCGCAATGGCAGGCATGACTCTACTCACAGATTTTTCTATATCAATTGCTGGGTAATGACCCGCATCGGCAAGATGGCGCGATAAAAATATATGACCATCAAGAATTGAGCGCGCATGATCAGCAATGGGATCATGCTGATCGTCACCTTCCACCAATACTGTGTAAAATGCTGTTATAGAGCCTGTCCCGTCTATCCCGTTTCCGGATCGCTCAACCAGTTGAGCAAGCCTGGCAAAAACGGATGGCGTATATCCTTTTGTCGCGGGCAATTCACCCGCTGTCAGCGAAATTTCTCTCTGCGCCTGTGCGTATCGAGTAAGCGAATCCAGTATCAACAAAACGTCAAATCCCTTGTCCCGGTAATATTCAGCAATGGCCATGGCCAATGCCGCTCCATTAACTCTCATAATTGGAGACGTATCCGCAGGAGAGGCGATAACGACAGATTTCGCCAGTCCATTTTCCCCGAGGTTTTCCTCTATAAATTCCTTGACTTCTCTTCCTCGTTCGCCAATTAATCCAACAACAGCAATATCCGCGCGAGTAAAACGCGACATCATTCCGAGCAACACACTCTTTCCTACCCCGCTGCCGGCAAAAATACCCAGACGCTGTCCCTTTCCAACTGTTAGCAGAGAGTTAATGACGCGAATTCCGACATCGAGCGGCTCGGATATACGCTTTCTCGCCAGCGGGTTAATGGCTTGCGCGGTCAGCGGATAATATTCATCAGATTCAATCACGCCCTTTCCGTCAATCGGATTGCCAGAGGCATCAATCACTCTTCCTAAAAGCGACATCCCGACTCTGGCGCTGTGTGCCCGCACAAGCGGTATGACAGGTGTTCCCTGTTTGATGCCAAATGTATCTTCAATCGCCATTAAATAAGTAACACTTTCCGAAAACCCGATGACTTCAGCATTAATTGATTTCACAGGTGAAATCACGACCGCGCAGATCGTTCCCATGGGAACGGAAATACCAGCCGCCTCCAATTTGCTGCCTGAAATTCGCACAATGCTGCCCGCCACAGTTGCTGACGGGTTATTTTCAGCCGCATTTGCCATTTTACGCAAATGCTCCATAACAGATTTTTTGTTAAAGAGATCAATCATGCTGGATCCTGACCAACTGATCTATTCTGTCATTCAAGAGAGCGCGCACTTCCGCAAAGTTGGATTTGATGACCACGTCACCCTGCTGCAAGGAACTATCAATGCTCGCCAGGCCCTGGGATCCGGTCTGATCCGCATTCAAGCGGTGATAGTCATCGGATGAAAGATAAATCGTGATCAATCCATTTTTGGAATCGATCATTTTTTTTAATTCATCAAGCATTCTTATAAAAACGGACGGATCCGTTGAAATCTCCTTGCAAATGATGCGTTTTGTTATTTTTTTCACGACATCCTGCATCAGCTCTATGACTTCTTCATCCACCATTGATAATGGTGCTTTGAGCTTCCCCAGCAACTGGTTAACCGCATTAATGCGTGATTCATATTCGAGTTTCAAATTTTTAACTTCATCATGCAGAATTGCAGCCTGATCATCGACCTTGTCAGTCGATTCGGCTTGAGCTTCCCCTGCTGGAACGGCCTTGTGCCCCAAATTTTCATAGCTTTCATTCAATTTCTCCGCATGTTCAATATCATCCTGATAATCTTGCTTGTTTTCAATATCGACATGCTCAGGCGTGAATAGGGAATTCAGATCAATTTCATCACCGCCTGACAGGGAGTCCAATTCAGGAAATATCCAGTCGCTGAGTTCAAGTACATGTTCATCGTGCAACGTATCCATTCTTTCCTGTTTCCTCAAAAGATAACATCAGGATCGCTTTTTGTAGATAGTATAATTTTCTCTTCCTTGCTGAGTTTTTTGGCCAGCAAGACAATCTTTTTCTGCGCTTCTATGACGTTGGACAGCTTCACCGGGCCTTTAGATTCCAAATCATCTTTGAGAATTTCAGCTGCTTTGGTTGACATGTTTTTCATAAAGGTTGATTTCACGTATTCATTTGATCCTTTCAAGGCAAGAACCAGATCATCAGGAGTGATTTCTTTCAGTAGTATTTGCAGACTGCGAGTATCCAGATAGGCGAGTTTTTCAAACGGAAGCAGCTTGTCCTGGATTTGTTCAGCCAGTTTTTTATCCGTATTTGACAAATCAGCGATGATTTCCCTCTCTGTTTCACTATCCAGATATGAAATTAGATTCGCCGCGGCATCCACGCCATCCACCGTGACAACGCCATATCGGTCTGATCTTGAGAGTTCATTTTCAAAAAATATGGAAAGCGCTTCGAGCGCATACGTTGATATAGGACCAATATAAGACATTCTTTTAATGATTTCATTCTGCATCTCCTTTTTTTGCCCCTTGATAATTTCAGAGGCGCGCTCACTCCCCAGCTGAGTCAGAATGACGACAAGCGCCGTGAGCACCTGCGGATGCTCGTCCTCAATCAGCTCAAGAACGCTGCTTAGAGGTTCGTATTTCAATAATTCAATCCACTTGGATTTTTCAATGTCAACTTTTTCCATTCCTTTGATGCCCAAGGCGGAAACAAGGGTATTTTTGATGTTTTCTTTGGAGACAATGTCAATTCCAGTGTTATCAGAAGCGTTAAAAAATTCGTCCATGGCATGTATGACATCATCTTCAGACACATTATCAATGGTGTTAATTACTTCCATAATCTTATGCACTTCAGCTTTTGTCATGTTCTTCAATATCTGCTCGGCATATTCTTCACCTAATCCCAGCAGTATGATTGCAGCTTTACGAATTTTATCCATATATCATTTTCCCACCCAGTTCTTCATGATTAAGGCCACGCGATTTGGATCCCGGCTGGCCAGCTCCTTAAGCTTATTCATTTTTGTCTGTTTGAGCTCATGTAACTCCTTGGTTAACTTGCTCATGTCTTCATCATCTTCTTCTTTTAAAATAAGCCTTTGTGGAACCTGTGGAGAAGATTTCATATAGCTCGCCAGTTTTTTATAAAGAATAAACAGCAAAACAAACCCCAATGTACTGCCTATGATTTTTTTCAAGACGTCCCAAAACCACACTTGATCCCAAAAATGCAGCGGTGGCGCCGGAATATCCTTTGGAAGTGGAATAAACGAACTGTTTACCACGGTTACTCTGTCACCGCGTTTTTCATCATAGCCGATGGTTGCCTTGACAAGATCCGTTATTTTGCTGATTTTATCCTGGTTGAGCGGTTTGGTGACAGTTTTATTGGTCGCCGCATCGATTGATACTTCATTGTCTATCACCACAGCGACTGATAATGCGTTGATCTTGGGATGCGTCACTTTTTTATAAATTACCGATTTGGTGATTTCGTAATTCTTGATGGACTGACTTTTCCCTTCACTTGAGTTCGACTGTTGCGCCACTCCTTTGTCAGCTGAGGATTCCGGCGGGGTGTTTGAAAGCGAGCCAGGCGGTCCGGAAGCGCCAGAACTGCCGACCTGCTCGGACATTTCCTGCTCACTGCGAACAACTCTATTTTCCGGGTCGTATTGTTCCTTCGCTTCTTCTTGCTGGGTGAAATCGATATTGGCATAAACCCTGACATTGACCCGGCTGTCTCCAAGCAGAGGTGAAATCATGGATTCAATGCGTTTTTCATAATAATTCTGGATATTGTTCTGATAACTTAACTGTTCGGCATTATTAATGGAATCCTGATCCAATGTGCCTGATAGATAATGTCCATATTGGTCCGTGATCGCCACGTTTTTCGGATCCAGCCCTGGAACACTGCTGGCGACGACTTGAACGATTGCCCGGATTTTTTCCTTGTCTGATGACAAACCCGGCGCCATGTTGACCACAATGGATGCCGTAGGCCGCTGGTTTTCATCCGCAAAAATATTATTCTGCGGAATGGCAATGTGTACGCGCGCCGCAGATATCCCCTCGATTTCACTGATCGTTTTCGATAAATCGCTTTCAAGCGCGCGTAAATACCGGGCATTCTCTTGAAATTGACTGCTGCCAATTGTGTTTTGCTCATTCAGATATGAAAAATTGAAATGGTCGTCCTTCGCGATTCCTGCCGCTGACAATTTGATTCGTGCCTGTTGCACATCCTTTACTGGCACGAATAATACACCGTCTTGTTCGTTTATCTTGTAGGGAATGCCAGCCTTGTCCAGTGTATCTGTAATAGAAGCGATATTCTGCTGTGAAATCTGATAATTCAGCGGCTGATACGTCGGCTCCTGAATCGACATATAAATAAAAATTCCCAAAGTGACGCCGCCGGCTATCCCCAGTAGAAATACCAGCTGTCTCACGGCGGGCGCAAGGAAGATCGCGCTTAAACTTCCCAGATACTTGTTATTTTTAGTCGTTGTCATAAGTTTTTATTCCATTGGTTGTCAAACCGGCATATTCATGATTTCTTTATATGCCTCTAGTATTTTATTTCTTACCGTCACCAGACCCTCAAAAGCCAGCTTGGATTTTTGCGAGGCGATCAATACTTGCGACATTGAGACATGTTTGTCCCCCGACAGATAGGCATCTTTCACTTTTTCACTTTCGATCTGGATGTTATTAACATTTGAAAATACATCTTTTACCGCTGACATGGTTTCCTGAAAGCTTGCGGACTTTGGCGCATTGACGCCTGGCGTGACACTGCTGTTCTCAGAAAACACCTTCGATTTATTGGAAATTTCACGAATTTTTGACAGCATTTCGTTGATATCAGAGCGGACACCGCTCACGTTATTGATACTCATCATCATCTTCCTTAATAACTATGGCACTTTTAATCCAATCGCACGCAGCTTTGCTATTTTATATCTAAGCGTTCTTGGGCTGATATTGAGCCTTCTGGCCGCAATATTTCGACAACCGTCTGCTTCATGAAGAACCTCCATGATCGCTTTAGCCTCGGATTCCTCGAGTTTAGAACTGAATTGCTCGATGTTAGAGGCATACCCACCCTGACCATCTGTTTGCTCGAAGTCATACAGACCCTCTTCCAGGCTAATATCACCTGCGTCGATGACCGCACCTTCTGTCATAATCATGGCGCGCTGTATTACATTTTCCAATTCACGGATGTTTCCCGGCCAAACGTGACTCACCAACTTATTCTTTGCCCCTTCAGTCAATACAGGCTCATTTTTATCCAGAATCTTTGCATGATGCCTGATAAAATATTCTGCCAAGGGCAAAATATCGTTCAATCGCTCTCTCAAAGCGGGGCACCTGACAGAGAGAACATGCAAGCGATAATATAAATCCTTGCGGAATAATCCGTTGATGACCTGGTTTTTCAAATCCCGGTTGGATGCCGCGATCACTCTCAAATTCAATCTGACGACTCTTTTACCGCTTAAACGCTCCAGTTCCCTTTCTTGCAACACTCTTAACAGCTTGGCCTGCAAACCTATCGGCATTTCAGCAATTTCATCCAAAAGCAGCGTCCCATTCTGCGCCTGCTCGAATTTACCCACATATGTGTTGACAGCACTGGTGAAGGCCCCTTTTTCATACCCAAACAATATTGCTTCCATCATGTTTTCCGGCAATGCGGCACAATTAACCGTGATATACGGACCATCATGAAAGCTGGAGTGTTGATGAATATATTTTGCCAATACTTCCTTACCTGTTCCTGTTTCTCCGCTGATTAATACTGTTGCGCTGGTTTTTGCGGCTTTACGGGCCATTTCCAGCATGACCTTGCTGCGCGCATCGTGCGCGATAGGCTGCAATCTCGCGCTGTCCAAATGCCATCCGTCTATTTTCGCAATAACAGACTCTTCAACGTCATTACTTTCTTCCGAGTTGATAAAAATCATGTTTTGACGGTTCACATACCGCGTGAATGAGGAAATATGCTGATTGAATATACATTTAATCGGCTGGTTCATGATCTTGGCCAGTATGCTTCTTACCACTGCCTCATCCTGGTCTAATACCACCAACACATCGTGGCTGGTTAGAACGCTATGCATATTATCCATACTAATCATATACATAGATGATATAATCCAGCCTCGGTCACGTAATCTTGCCGTAATTGACTTTCTGCGGTTGTCGATGGTGTCAATGACCAATACCTTCACTGTGCTTACCTCATTCAATCCATTACAGAGACCTGCATTCAAGTAATATGCAATTTTCGTACCAAGTCTTGATCGTGTTAGTGAGATTTCTCCGTTGCACTGGACAGAAACCATGAAGCACATTTGACATCCAGCAGCATGATTGCTATTTTAACAATTGGTTAGCTTCTTGTTATGAAGGCGGCACATGCACTCTGAAAGGATTCAGGGCTCCAAAGAAGATTCGCTCAGCCGCTACAGGCTTGTAGGCGATGACTGTGATTCTTGCAGATACCTAGCAAATGCGTTTGCCCTGCTTAAATTACCTCTTGACCGGCTTTCTGTGCGCCACCTGATTGACAGTGATCATGATAATCCTCAAACCACCGTGTTTATCTTCTGCAAAAATATTGAAGAAGAACAGGGCAAGCGGCTTTATGAGATGCTTGCTTCAGATCACAGACATTTCATTTCGATGTTGCCTCCAGAACAGCGAATTGTGCGAAGCAAAAGCCTTGTTCATTTTTTAAAATCATCTTTCTCCGCGTCAGAACTGATTAATATTCTTGCCAGATGCGGCCAAACTGACAGTGAACTGAATACGCCCACGAATCTGACTTCTCATCCCGTTTTTGAGCGTCTTATTGGCAGCAGTCTTCGGATTCGCAAAATACGCTCCATGATTCATCAAGTTGCCTGTACTGACAGCACCGTACTCATATTGGGTCAATCTGGAACAGGAAAAGATGTCATCGCATCCTGCATACATTATCTGTCCAAACGCTGTGAAAACGCACTTGTCCCCATCAACTGCGGCGCCATTCCCGGCGAACTGATAGAAAGCGAATTGTTTGGACACGAAAAAGGCGCTTTCACCGGCGCATTAACACGCCGGCCCGGCCGATTTGAAATCGCGAACGGGGGCACCTTGTTCCTGGATGAGATCGGTGATATGCCTTTATCCATGCAGGTCAAATTACTACGGGTCATTCAAGAACGCAAAATTGACCGGGTTGGCGGAAATACCAGCATTAATGTAAATGTGCGGTTGATTGCGGCAACAAACAAAAACCTGGAAGATTTGATTCAACAAAACAGATTTCGTGAAGACTTGTTCTACCGGCTCAATGTTTTTCCGATTCAAGTTCCCAGTTTAAACGAACGCAAGGAAGATATTCCCGTTTTGATCGACTATCACCTGAACAAGATACATGAACGCCTTGGACATCGTGTTGCGTTTACGGAAACAGCCATGCAGACACTGTGTGACTATGCCTGGCCAGGCAATATCAGGGAATTGGAAAATTTTCTTGAGCGCACGGTTATTTTACACCGGGATCAGGTGCTCGATGAAAAAGACATAGATCCCGCCTATAAACAGAAAAAGAACCCAGCTCCCGCTTCCGTCACCGCACTGTCGGAAGAAACGCCATTAAATATCAAAGACTATATTGCCAACATAGAAAAACAAGTCATACAGTTCGCGCTGAACCGGTCAAACGGCATGATTCAGTCCGCGGCAGATTATTTATCGCTAGGTAAAAACGCTTTACTGGAAAAAATGAAAAAGCACAATCTGATTGACGCATGATATTGATGGTTTTTAACGTTCATCCCCGTGACTTTTACAGTCACATTCATCAAAATCCTTTTAACAACTGCATGAACGTGGCCTGTATCAACTTATAACAATCCTGTGTTGCCTGCAGATAAACAAGCTGTTGTGAAAGATCAGACGCAACTTTTTCCAGTTTCACGTTGGAAAGCTGGTCATAGATTGCCTGCTGATTCAGTTCGATATTGTCGTTAATCTTGATTTGATTCTGTATTACCTGCATTCTTGTTCCCACTTCACTGCGGTAATTCACAAAATGAGAGTAAACATTCGCGAAATATTCACTGGATTGAGATAATTTTTGATGAAATTGGGCGCGCTTTACCGGATCATTTTCCACCGGTGTTTGTAAGATGGAAATGAGCTCCTGCAAACCGTCAAACACATTTTCCTTTTGGCTGGGCGCGGCAGTAAATGAGTCCCCCACTTGCGGATCACCGCTCATATGGATATTCATTCCGTTAAAGCTGATATCTGAATTCGGAATATATTCCGGCGCATCATCAGGCAAGGTAGCAGGCGGCGGCGGGATAACTTGCCCGCTGGCAGATCCGGTGACTTGATATGCCAGTTTGCCGGCGCTGTTAGTGACGAAACTAATCGTATAATTGTCCTCGACATAACTTGTCTTGTCGGTAACTGTGCCTGGTGTGCTCGAAGCAGTGCCAGTATTCGTATCGGCGGCCTTAATAGTAAACGAACCGTTGCCGTTCAGGACATCACCGAACACCTTGAATCCTGATTCGCTGTAAAGCACGCTGGTATTGTTGCCAATGTTGATTTCAATTGCCCCCAATCCTCCCTGGTAATAATAAGTTCCGCCCTGGAGAATGTAGGGAACAGTGCGTGTATTGTATCCTGAATAAATATATTCGCCGTTGCCATCGCGTGTATTCGCATCATTCAACAATACATTCATATATCCTTTCAACTGTTCCGCCATCGCCGCCCGTTCATTATCTGAAACGGTATCGCTGCCAGCCCGCTGAATAATCTGCTTGATCTGATCAACTGTATTAACAGCGTCTTGTATGGAGGTGTCAAATAATTGGGAACGGTTTTTACCGATAATCGTATTCTGGGAGTACGCCTGAATATTGTTCAGAAAATCATAAGTCATATCAATACGGCTGGCCAGGACCGGATCGTCTGAGTTAGCCAGTAATTTTTTACCCTTTTCCTGCTGCAGCATCAAGCGTGCAATGCTGTCGTATTGCTGCGAAAGTATAGCCAATTGCTGCTGAAACATACTATCGGTAGGTATGCGCATGGTTAACTTCTTCCTATGCTGATAATAGTGTCAAACACAGTTTTTGCTGCCTGTAAAATCTGTGCGCTGGCCTGATAACACTCCTGGTACATGGCCAGGTTTGTTGTTTCTTCCTGTATACTGACTCCTGACACCTGGCTGAATTGCATAAATGCCCGTTCACGTACCGCGCCATAACTTTTCAAATTGATTTTGGCCGAATTTACCTGAATGGCGATATCTCCTGACATAAGATTATAGCCTTGCGTGAATGACAGGGAACCGCCCTCCAATATTCCTTTCTGATACGCTTCTTCCATAACCAAGCCATTGCGATTATCCCCAATCGCGTTCGAGTTATAATCAAGGTGAAACAAGTCTCCAGGTTGCACAATTCCTGAAATCGAAACCCGGTAACCAGGATCGTAACTTCCCGGTGTTGGGAAAATATCCGCTCCCGTCGACGGATTATAAGTAATAGGGCCTTCTATGACACTGCTGGTATTGGCATCAACCAGTTGATAGCTGGTTGCGGTCAGAAACTGAATCATGATGGGCGGGTTCAATTGCTGCGGCAGAGAGAACGCGGAATTTCCGGTATCAATAATCGATTCCACCTTGACGGCCCCGGTTCCCTTGTTGGCGATATCTGCCTCGCCCTTGACTGGCCATCCCAACGCCAGTAATTTCGGATCGGTGACCGCCATTTTCATTTCATTCGCGGCACCGCGATTAGGCGATATGGTAAATTGATCGCCAGCAGAAATAGAGCCGCTATTAATATTGATAGTAAATCCATCAGCACTGATCTGCTGTGGCAATGACGAAATTGTTCCGCTCCCCATAACATTGTTATCAGAAATTCTTGTCAGTGTGTAATGAGTGGGAGTATCGAACACCAATTTATAATCCGATGTTTTTAACTGTCTTACATCTGTTATATTAACAGTCATGGCCGCATTGCCGGCATTATTCGAATTCGTCAGCACACGTCCATTGACCGCGCCGGCGCTGTTAATATCATTAAATATATTACCGCCCAGGCTGCCATTATAATCAATTCCCAGTTTGTTTTGAGCGTTGATTGTACCCATGATACCCAATGACAGACGTCCCAAGGCGCTTTGTGCTTGTTGTAAAACTGATTGCGCCTGATATAATCCGGCAATCTGGCCGCCATGAACAAGATTGGTCACGTCGATACTGGATGTGCCCATTGTCATTTTTAAAATGAGATTATCCGGATTAGCGGGATTTGATTCTGCGGACAGCGCCGCGGCGTCACCTCCGAAAACAATAGGCGTGCCATTGTTGATCAGGATATTTAACTGCCCTGACTCGTCCACTTGTGTATTGAAATCCAGATACTTTGATAATTCCTGCACTTGCGCTTCGCGTAAATCGAGAAGCGCGGATACATCCTGGCCATTGGCGTTCGCGATTTGTTTGTTCAAATCGGCAATCTGCCGGGTAATCTGATTAACCGTACCGACAGTCGCATTGAGCGACTGGTTAATATTAGCCTGGCGCTGGCTGATCTGTCCGCCTATGTCGTTGATCCGGTTAGCTAACGCGGATAATTTGTTTAAATAGGCTGTCCGTGACTGCAGGGAGCTTGTGTCGCCATTCAACTCGCGCAGCGCCTTCAGCGCATCATTCAGGTAAGTGGCGATGGTGTTTTTATTTTCATCGCTGATGTCATTGCCCAGCAGGGATTCTAGTTCCGCTATCTGCTGAAAATAAACCCCGCTCATTTCAACCAGGTTGTTACTTTGTTGCAAGAATTTACTCGCGGTTTCATCATAAACACGTCTGACATCCGCTATATTGACTCCGCCGTTGAACAAATCTTCAGCCAGGGTAATCTCACGGCGGCTGTAATAAGGTGTTTTGACATTTGCAATATTCTGGCCGGTTACCGCGATCGCGGCCTGAAATGCCAGAAGCCCTCTAACCCCGATCGTGAATATGTCACTCATATATGACCTCGCATATAAATAGACTATCGTCTAATACGGGAAGAACTTAAACAGGAATTGTGTAATGATTCCGCCTCTGGCGGCGTTTGAAACTTGCCCGGTTCCGCTATAACTGATTCTGGCATCCGCTAGCCGTTGAGATGAAACAGTATTGCTTGCATCTATATCTTCACGTCTTACAATACCCGTCAGGCGAATGTATTCGCGTCCCTGATTGATCGTCAGCCAGGATTCTCCTTGCACAACCAGATTGCCATTAGACAAAACACGAGTCACTGTCACTGAAATGGTTCCGTGTAATTTATTTTGCTGGTTACTTTCACCATCGCCGTCAAATTGCATATCTGAATCGAGGCTCACATCCCGGCCGTAAATATGACCTTTTTCAATGGAAGGCAGTGTGAAAGTATTGGCGGTTTTTTTGTTGGTCTTCATTTTCGCTTTCTTTTCACCCTGTGTGGATTCTTCCAGGCGCACTGTCAAAATGTCGCCGATGCGGCCCGGCACATGATCCTGATAAAGTGAAATTTCATGGCCGGCTTGGTAAATAGAGCCATTGGTTTTGGGAGGAGGCGGATTATCAATGGGAAAGGTTGCGGGATAAACCGTTTCATCACGCAGCCCCGCCTCATCCATCCAGTGCGGCGAGCAACCGCATAGCACGCTCGTCGCAGCAAACGCCAACACCCATGCACAAAACTTGTTATTCGGCCTGATCATGCTTATGTTGCCTGGTTAAGATATTGCAGCATATTATCCACCGCCGACACAGCCTTTGACGTGACTTCAAAAGCTCTCTGGGCCTCAATCAAATTCACCATTTCCTCGACGACGTTCACATTGGACCCTTCAAGAGCGCCTTGCTTGACCAGGCCCATGCCATCCTGGGCTGGATTACCCAACGTGGGTGTTCCGCTCGCGGTTGTTTCCTGATAAAGGTTTTGACCGATTGGCAGCAGGCCATCCGGATTAATGAAATCAGCAAGCTGCAGCGTACCAATGGATTGTTCCGTGGTAGAACCAGGAACGATCACATTCACGACACCGTCTTCACTGATTTCAATGCGCTCAACACCAGGCGGGATGGTAATTGGCGGCTGCACGAGATACCCGTTAGGAAGCGTAATCTGACCCTGGTTATTCACGCGCAGGCTGCCCGCGCGCGTATACGCATAATCACTGCCATTTGGCATTTGTACCTGTAAAAAGCCTCTGCCCTGTATGGCTATGTCCAGGGCCTTGCCAGTAGTAATAAGAGATCCATCAGTTAAGATTTTGGAGTTATTGGATAATTTAACCCCTGTTCCAATAACAATTCCCCCTGCATTGTTGATGTCATCGGATTCTTGGGCACCAGGCTGCTTGATCACTTGATACGGTAAATCTTCAAATTCTGCCCGGTTCTTTTTAAACGCGGTCGTATTTGCGTTTGCCAGGTTATTACTGATGACTTCAATGCTCTTGTGATGTGCATCCAAGCCTGACTTCGCTATCATCAATGCCAGATCCATTGCAAATTCCTCCTGTTAACGCCCTAATTCCAATACCTGATTTATTTTGGCTGTGTCATCAGCTATCGTTTTCATAAAATTGGTGTGGATTTGATACTGCCTGGTCAATTCGATTAACTGGGTCATGGTTTCAATCGCGCTGACATTGCTTCCTTCCAGCCCCCCTGATATCACTGTCACATTCGGGTCGTACGGCGCAGTACCGTTGCCATTGAGATAAAACAATGTGTCCGTGCCCTTCTGCAGCTCCGCAACTTTTGGATTGGTCAATTTGATCTTATCGACGGGCACAAATTCGGTTTCTCCGATAAAACGGGCTGTCACTGTTCCATCCGGCGAAATGCTGATTTTCTCAGCCGGCGGAATATTGATAGGACCTCCATTGCCCATGACGATTTCACCAGTCTGCGTAGTCAAAATTCCATTTCTGATCTGCAGACTGCCGGCCCGAGTATAACCTTCTCGTCCTGATTTGGACTGCACGGCAATAAATCCATCCCCGTTAATTGCCACGTCCAGGTCGCGATCCGTATTAAAGATATTCCCTTGTTTAAAATTGGTATAGGTTTTATCTAATCGGGAATACACCCGGCTCTGTTGTCCGCCGCTATTGACTTCATGCGCACGTATAAACGTGGAATCAGCCCGAAACGCGGTTGTGTTCACATTGGCAAGATTATTGGTGATAATCTCTAGCTGGCGCATCGAGTTGTATGCGCCATTCATGCTGATAAATAAGGACTTATCCATAACACTGCCTCTTTGTCATCGTCTTAGAGCTTGATCACTGTCTGCATGACTTCATTGTAAGTATTTTCCACCTGTGCATTGGCCTGGAAAGTGTGTTGCGCACTGAGTAGATTCACCATTTCCGTGGTCAAGTCCACATTGGAAAGTTCAACGTATCCGGTGCGGATGTTACCGATGCTATTATTCTGGTTAACAATCGCGGAACCCGAATCGGCGGAAGCAATCCAGGACATATTGCCAATGTCAATCAGTCCTTCAGGCGACTGGAAATTTGCAATGGCGACCTGTCCCGCCAGCAGCTTTTGGCTATTCGTATACTGCATATACACCTTGCCGTCACTATCGATATTCACGCCTGAAAACAAGCCTGGCGCATATCCATTCGCCTCAGTCAGGTTTACTGAATTGGCGCTCCCGTATTGCGTGGAGCCGGTCATGTCGAGCGCAAACGCTTGCGGCGATGTCGCGCCCGTCGTTGGAGAATAGCTCAGACTGCCTAAGCCGGTAGAGGACGAAAGCTGGCCGCTGGTTGTAAACGTCATTGATCCGGAACCGACCGACACACCATCAACATAGACATTCACATTCCAGTTATTGGCAGCTGTCTTCACATAATATGACGTCACGGCATGTGTGTTGCCCAGGCTGTCATAGATGTTGGCGGTGGACTGATAGTTATAACTTGTGGAATCATTGGGATCAAAAACACTGCCTGGTACGGTGGAATTTGAGTCAAGATTGACCTTGATCTGGACGTTGGTCGTGGCGCTGGCAGGCAATGAAGCGTTGCTGATCTGTAAATCCGTGATGCTGCTGCCGGCAGGTATGGTGCCATTGACCGCGGTAAATCCCTGTAGCCTATGATTGCCAAAAGTGATATAGCCTTGCTTGGGTTCAAAGCGTCCCGCCCGGGTATAACTGATTTGTCCCGATGAAGGATCCTTGACAATGAAAAATCCGTTACCGTTAATTCCCAGGTCCAGAGGCTGATTGGTATAAGTGTAACTTCCCGTTGCGAAATTCTGGTTCACGCTGGATACGTCCACACCCAAGCCGATCTGATTGGACGCGCCGTTCGCTGACGGATAGATGTCTGCGAAATTAATGAATGATTTCTTGAATCCTATGGTGTTCGCATTTGCAATATTATGACTGATCACTTCCATGTTGGACATGGCAGCCCGCATACCCGTATCTGCAATATTTCCAATACCCATGACATGCTCTCCTTGTATTTTAAAGTGCGTCACCTCACTCAGGCAGTGACGTGACTACAATATTTTGATTATTTCACCCATATCCACGCCGCCGAGACCGTCAACATTGAGTATCACAGCGCCATTGGTAGGGTTCATCGCCACACTTCCCACTTTAAAAGTGCCCGCCGTGGGAACATCAATTTTTTTCCCGTCCATGGTCGCGATGGCCGATATTTTATAAAAATCCGGCTTCAAATCATTTCCATCCGCATCTTTCCCATCCCAGTCGAAGTCCAGCACACCCGATCCGGACGAACCTTTGTTTATCGTTTTCACGACCTTGCCATCCTTGTCCTTGATCGTAATGGTCACGTCAGATACTTCGCCGGGCAGGATGACCGAGCCGCTCAATCCCTCACCCGTTACCAGAGGACTGACGCCTGATGGAATTTGCACTTTTTTCCCTATCAACTGTGATGCAGACATGACTTGCGACTTTGAGATGCTCATGCCAAGACTTTGTATGGTTTTTTGCAGTTCTTCCGTTGCCGTCAAGGATGTCAGCATGGACATTTGCTGAAGCATTTGTGCGCTGTCATACGGCTTTAGCGGACTCTGCATGCGCATTTGCGTCAAAAAGATGGTCATGAAATCATCTTTTGACAATTCCTTTTTTCCGCCCTGCGCTTCACTTTTCATTCCGTTAAGATCGTAACCCATGCCGTCCGAGCTTAATGAATCCTTGATAATTGTCATAAAATTTCTCGCTATTTAGTATTGATTACACTCAATGTCTGCATGATCAGGTTTTTTGTCGTATTCATGATTTCAACGTTGGCCTGATACTCCTTGGAAGCAGAGATCATGTTCGTCATCTCTGATATGGGATTGACATCCGTCATGTATACATACCCGTCCTTGTCTGCGAGCGGATGACTGGGTTCATAGCGCTTTTCAAGCGGTTTCTGGCTATCCTTGACGCTTGAGACCCTGACCCCTCCAACAGGCTGATCATCTTGTCCCATCCCTGCCAGACCCTGTTTGACTTCGCTGAACACCGGATATTTGGTATGATAAGTGCTTTCTTCAGTGGACCCGACACTTCCCGCGTTTGCAAGATTACTCGCGATGGTATTCATGCGAATGCTTTGCGCGCTCAAACCGCTTGCTGCATTTGTTAACACCTGCTCAAGGCTTTTAATCGGTGCCGACATGGTTATTCTCCCTTGATCGCTTTCATGAGTTCATCTGATTTATTCTGAACAAATGTCAAACTGACTTGATATCGCAGCGCATTTTCAATAAAGTTTTTACGCTCAATCTCATCATCAACCGTGTTTCCGTCGAGACTCATTTGCATGGGCACACGATAAAGAATCGGCTGTCCGCTGACCTGATTTTCAGGCTCGATGTGATTGGGATTGGTTCTGTTGAGCGAATACGCCTGATTGGCATCTTGCAGCGCCTGGTGAAAATCAATGTCTCGCGCCTTATAATGCGGCGTACTGCTGTTAACCAGGTTATTGGTCAGCATGACGCTGCGCTCTTCTGTCAATTGCAAGGCTTTTTCTGAAACCCCAAAAATTGAATCTGCCATATCAGTTACTCCTGTATCCGTACAAGACTTACTGCAAGATTCGTGCCAATCAAAATCGGGAAGCAGCAATCCCTTTAAAAAGAAGACATAAATGCAAGCGCGGGTAAAACAACCGGTGCATTCAGTCGCAATCACTCCACATTGAATTCAAGATGCCTGTTCCGCTTTTTGCCGCTGATGGCAATTCTTTGCCGCACCGACTACGGCATTCTGCCATTTTCCGCCAGGACAGCGATCACCCGGGATGTGTAATTTTTAAACACGCCCTGCCTCTGATGACGGTTGAAATCATTAGAAACCAAACCTTGGTGTTTTCTGCAATGATATAATAGTAAAAGCAGGATCTGACACGAGGGCATTCTCATGATAAAAACAACCCAAGGCAGCTATGCGTGGTTAGCCGCAGCTTTATGGATGTCGGTGAACTGCCAGGCATTCGCGGATCAGACCATCATTAATAATAATGGCCAGGCTCCCGCCAGTACGCCGCCGACATGCAATGGTTCTTACAGCACATCCGGCAACGGACTGCCTCCTGGCGCCTATAGCATACCCAATGGCGACGGCACATCGGATCGCCTCTATACCACGGGAGATAAACAACCTTATATAGTAGATAACAACTGTAATCAGTCACCGATTATCCAGCCATACGTTTATGCACAGCCGCCATTTTCCGGACCGGCACCCGGACCAGGACCTCATCCCGGACCCAAACGCTGAAACCAGTGTGACAGTCAGGCACGGGCGAATCACTGACACACATACTCAGTCCACACGATCGATGGAATTCCCAACGCCCCGCCCTCAAGCGCGGATGTCATGCGCAACTTGCGTGACGATGCACGCGAATGGTGAAATCAATGCTAGGAAAGACTGTATTTTCTGACTTTATGGAACTGAGACAGGGCATTTTTTACTTTTTCGTTCTCACTCTTGAGCGCATGCATTATTTCAGCATCCTGTTTGCGAATCTGATCAAGATATTGATAATGATTCATTGCATTATTCAAGTCGGATGCGAGTTCAGCCACCAGCTCAATGATCTTTTCCTGGCGCCGCGTCATCATAGCTTCCAGATGATCCAGATTCCGGTCAGATATTGCAGTCAGCAGATCATGCGCCAAACCGTCGATGACCTTCAGCTTGCTAATAATACGGCTACAGGGTTCCATCATGCGGCCCGATACTCCGGATCATCCAATGCCATCCCATCCTTCTTTCAAGGTTCCCAGTATTTTTTTCGCTTCATCCAGGCAATGAATATCATTTTTGATATTTGCCTGGACCAGGTTTTTTTGCAGATACGCATAAAGCGCATCCAATAGAGAAGACAAGTCTTTTGACCGTTCATCATTGTGATTGAGGCAAATACGCAGGTATTCAACAATGTCGAGCGCCTTCGCTATCGACTGACATTTTTTTTGTATATCACCGGCCAGCAGGTGTGTTTTTGCCAATTCAATGTGCTGCAGGCATTTATCAATCATGAGTTGAATCAAGCGGTGGCTTGAAGCTGTCATCACATCTGTCGTTGTTTCTATTTCAGCATAGGCGTCGTTTGAGCTTTTCATATGAATCCCTTCATTATTTTCCGCTGCGAATCAGATTATCCAAATAAGCATACTGTTTTTCAAGAGCGTCACTGATGTTTTGATAATAGGAAATAACGCCATTCAACCGGGAGAACTGGTCTATCAGTCCCGCTTTCACCAAATCAAGCCGGTCTTTTTCTGATGTGATCTGCTTATCAGTGTATGCCGCCTGTTTCTGCACGGAATCCATGGCATTCTTGATAATCCCGTCGCTTTCGCTGGAAATGATATGATTATCAATCATATCATTCACATTCGCGAACAAGCCCGAATCTTCGTTGGTGAAGAAATCCTTCAGTGCGTTGAAGTCATTATTCAAAAGCCAATCCATCGTAGTGCTTCCATCATAGGCATCCTGCGGTTTGATATCGATCATCAGGCTGCCAATGGACGTAGATTCTCTTGCTGTGTCATATTGATCTGTTACTTTGGTTGACGGGCTGATCACAATCCCGGCGTCTCGCAGCGTATGAACGCCGCCCGCGCCATTGAATGCGGTATTCATGGCTGTCTGCAGCCTCGACTTGATAAACCCGAATACATTATTGACCAGTGTGGTTGACTGTTTGCTGTTTTCATCTTTGGAAGTGACATACTGATTGCCGTCCAGAAAGGTAATGATCTGGTTATAGGCAGCCAGCATATCAATCAGCGCTGATTTCACTTTCTCGCCCACGTTGACATTGTTAGAGCTGGTGGTGACGGTCGCCGTTCCAAGCGCAGACAGGGTAAAGCTTAATCCATCCATCACACCATCGACAGCATTGGAGGAGCGTACTTCATTATATCCGTCAAAAGTAAACTCCGCGTCTGCCGCAGCCACAGTTTCAGTAAAATCAAAATGATTCCCCGTGTCTCCCGTGATGGCGACCTGGTTCGCCGTGCCTTCACTCGCGGTCAGAACCAGATTATATTGAAGCGCGCCGCCAGTTCCCGTGGAAGTGACAATCGCGGCTGAGACACCGATGTTGTCTTGCGCATTGTTAATTTTGTCGCGGATTGCTTCCAGTGAATCACCGCTGTCAATGTCGATGGAAAAATTTTCCGCACCGCCATTCGTGAATGTCAGTGTCTCATCGAATCCCAACCCGGTCGATCTCGATGAAAAAACAGCCTGGGAGGAATAGCGCTGTGCCTGTGCCAGCTGCGTCACCGTCAAGGTGTGACTGCCCGAACCAACGCCGTTACCCGTCACAACCGCATTAACGATCGCGCTATTTGACGACACGGCTTGATAAGCAATGGTATCAAACGCTTCACCCAGGCTTTTCATTTTTTGCTGGAACGTCGTGAACAAGGATTGCAGACTCCCGTAAGCGGTCAGCTGTATCTGTTCCGCGCTCTTCGCCGTCTGCAATTGAAAATACTTGATGTATTGCTTGGCCATCAATTTGTCTACAGTATCTGTCACATCATAAAGATTCAATCCAATACTGCTCATATAAGTCCCATTCCATAGTGCATATTGATGGTCTGCTGGTCAAAATCCGGGGCGTCAACCCCGGATTTCGTACGGCCTGCTATTATTGCCTTAATAACTGCAGCACAAGCGACGGTGCAGAATTCGCCTGTGACAACATGGCAACATCGGACTGGCTTAATATTGTGAATTTCGCCATGTTCGCACTCTCAGCGGCATAGTCAGCATCCATGATAGCTGATTGCGCTGCGGTGAGATTGGTCGCATAGGCGTTATTGCTTTGAATAGCCGCTTGCAAGTTGGCTGAATCCGCACCAATGGTCGCCAGACCGGTGGTCAATGCAGCAATGGCGAGATTGAGGGAACCAATTGCAGTGCTGGCATTCGTCGCGCTGGTCAGGTCCGTGCCGGCAATATTCAGACCTGCTGAACCCGTGCTGGTATTGGTCAAGTTAACGGTAATTTGATCATTTGAAGTGTTACCTGAGCCAATCTGAATGGAAATAGAACCGCCGCCCAAGATAGATACGTTGTTGAAATTGGTCTGAGTAGTGATGCGGCCAATTTCACTCAACAATGCCTGATATTGAGCATCCAGGTTTGCGCGGTCTTGGGATCCATTCGTACCGTTAGCCGCCTGAACAGCGAGCTGGTTCATCGTCTGAAGGTCATTCAGAATAACCTGCATTGCGCCCGCAGCGGTTGCCACGAGGTTAACGCCATCCTGACCATTACGAGAGCCCACATTCAAACCGTTAACGTTTGCCAGCATGGTAGATGCGATTGCCAAACCTGCCGGATCATCGCTTGCATTATTAATGCGTTTACCCGACGAGAGGCGTTGCAGAGTGTTCGATAAGTTCGTCTGGTTTTGCGCCAGATATTGCTGCGCAAACAGTGAACTTACATTCGTGTTAATAATAAGTGCCATATGAATCTCCTTAAGATTTAAATTCAGCTGCTTCCTTACTGCTTATCGCCGCTGAACGCATATCCTTAAATTTATTTTCAGGAATAAATCAGGCACAAAACCGAGCATAGGCGCGAGTGAAGACCCATTTAGGCGTAGGTATCTATAAGTGAATTGACGTGCTTGACGGAAGAAGACGATATCTCAGGCTGCTTGTCTATACCTGCCTGATCTTGATCGCTTATAAACAAATCAGGAGTCTTCCGTTGTTCTGTATTTTGATCATTTGTACCGGAAGATGAAGATTGGACATCCACTTGTATGTGTGAAATCTGTATGTCCATTTTCTGGAAACCTTCCCTTAAATGTGGCAAATTTAATTCAACTATTTCTTTTACACGCTGATTTTCTGCAAGCAAAATCAATTGGGCGCCATTTTTATCTATTTTTAATTTGGCCATGACTGAACCCAGTTCAGGAGGATGAATCTTGATATTGGCGATATAGGATTCTTCGCCCGGCATATCGGCAGAAGCCGGAAACCAATCAATTTTTAATTCATGATCAGGATCATGTGTTTCACGGGACGCAGGCAGCGACTGCAGAAATGACCGATCCTCACTCAAAGTTTGTGAAATCTGATTTTGCATCACACTTCCCATTTGCACCAGGGCGTCTGCATATCTGTTTCCTGTATCCAGTGTGTACAAGCTCGGTCCTTTATCGAAATGGTAAACGGTCACGTCCCCTGTACCGTCATCTTGACGGGACATTGTGGCAGGTGCCCGACTGACAACCGCTTCCAAGCCGTGAGGTCTGAGTAAACCCAAATCCAGGTTATCGGACTCAACCCTAGGGAAGTCAGCCATGGGCTGGCGCAAGCTCTCTTCTCCTGCTATCCGCTGCAGGTCACGAACAACATTTATCCTGGAAGCTGCCGGTTTCACATCATCGCTCGCTGCCGATTCAGGCACGACATAGGCGAGATCGGATGCGGATACCTTGTCTGAACTTGCCGCCATAGGTTTTGATAAAGACGGATCAGCCGCGCTTTGACGGCTTGCAAAGCCGGGTTCTGCGGCCGGCACTTTTTCCCGCAGGGAAGCGGATGTCATCACGGTTTTTTGCGCGAATGACGCTCCCCCAGAAATGCCGGGTTTATAAGCTGGATCAGCCTGAAGCGCCGTACCCTGGTTTTGCAACGGCGTCCGCACTTGCATCTCGCCTGAATGGGCCTGTGCATCCCGCCCCGCAGCAAAAGACGCGGCTGCCAGACTGGTCAATATGTCTGATAACAAACCAGAGACACCCTCAACAGGCGCGGGCACCTCCTGGGCATGATTTTCCTTATTCTCAAGCAACGCTTCACCCGCCGGCCGGGATTCGGATTCTTTGTTCATTTGTGCGGCGGATACTGATAACATGCTGGTGATGATATCCGAGAAAAAATCTGTAGGCGCAGAGAGTTGCGACAGAGTGGCGGAATCAGTGTTTGATAAAAGCTGATTTTGTTTATCGGAACCGGGTGTTTGCACCTTCATGTGACATCCTGTCTGCACGGATTCGCGCTTGATTCTCTCATGGTATCACTACACCCATTCAAACAAAAGTGTGCGGCAACGGAATTGTGGCATGAAATTTGCATATCTGATATCAAGTGTGCTCTCAAGGTGGGCTATGATGCGCTTGACCAGATATCTGTTTTTATTTGCCGGTCTGATATTGCCAATATCTATTTCTTATTCCACGCGAATCAAGGACATCACCAATCTTGCCGGTGTCCGCGACAATCAACTGGTAGGTTATGGCCTTGTTGTCGGTTTGGACGGCACAGGAGATCGTGTGAACCAGACACCTTTCACCCAGCAAAGCTTCACGAACATGTTGCTGCAATTCGGCATACGCCTGCCCGTTGGCGTCAATTTGCAGCTCAAGAATGTGGCCGCCGTCGCCTTGAGCGCGTCTCTGCCCCCATTCGCCAGAATCGGCCAGAAACTGGATGTGACCGTGGCATCATTAGGTAACGCGACCAGTTTGAGAAGCGGTGAATTATTGATGACACCGTTACGCGGTGCCGATGGTCAGACGTATGCCGTAGCACAAGGGAGCGTGGTGGTATCCGGATTTGGAGCACAGGGAAGCGACGGTTCGAAAGTCATTGTCAATTCCACCAGCAGCGGCCGCATCCCTAACGGCGCCACGATAGAAAAAACCATAGATATGCCGTTTGTCAAGGACGGCGCCATCACCTTCGAACTGTCAAACCCTGATTTCACCACTGCTGAGCGCATTGAACAAGCCATCAATCATGAATTCGGACGCAAAGTAGCCCACGCCCTGGACGCGAGTTCCGTACGGGTCAAAATCCATAATCTGCGTTTAGACCCCAATGACATACCCGTCTATCATGGCGACACCGCCTCTTATAAAAGTGAAGAAGACCACTATCAAAGCACTTATTACGACAAACGCTTGATGAGCCAATATGTCCCCATTATTTCACGAATTGAAAATATCAAAATGCAGCCGGCAGACATACGCGCACGTGTCATCGCCAATTCCAGAACCGGCACCATTGTGGTAGACCAGAATGTGTCTATTTCTCCCGTCGCCGTCGCGCATGGCAATCTATCCGTAGTCATTTCAGAGCGGCCTTATGTCAGCCAGCCCAATGCATTCGCGTCCGGCAAGACTGTGACAGGCAAGGCGTCTGATATCAGTATTAACCAGACACAAAATCATGCGTTCCTCTTTGCGCCGGGAGCTTCCCTAAATGACCTGGTGAATGCGATTAACAGCGTAGGTGCCGCTCCGGGCGATATCATCGCCATTCTGGAAGCCATCAAAGCCGCAGGCGCGCTGCATGCTGATCTGGAGATCATATGAGGAGCCATGAATATGATTGATAAAATCGCTAATGACGCGAGGGTTTACACCGACATTCAAAGTCTTGAACGTCTGCGTTACGCGTCAAACAAAAATCCGGATATGGCGAAAAAAGAAGTGGCGCAACAGTTTGAATCCATGATGATGCAAATTGTATTGCGCAGTATGCGTGATGCAAACAAGGCATTTTCCAGCGGATTGCTTGATAATGATCAAATGGATTTCTATCAGGATATGTTAGACAAGCAATTATCCATGCTGACCTCCGGCAATGGAACCGGGTTCGCGCAAATGGTGGAAACGAACATAAACCAGCAGTACAAGGCCCAGCAGCCCGCTGCAGATTTGATTGCGAACCAGCGGGCTGAAGCAGCCATGCATGAAAACATTCACGTCAAGCCATTGTTTGATATCGACCGCACCAGCAATAATCCGGGTTCGGCAACTATTGTTTCGAAATATGAGAAACTTCCCCCCGCATCGCACAAACAGACCCCGTTCAACTCCCAGGACGAATTCGTCAAGACCTTATGGAGCGCCGCAAAATCAGCCGCCAAAAGCATAGGCGTTGATCCCAAAATACTACTGGCACAAGCCGCACTGGAAACAAACTGGGGCAAAAAGATATTGCCTGGCAATCATGAACAGTCCAGTTTTAATCTGTTCAACATCAAGGCAGATCCATCCTGGAACAAGCAAACGACTCTTATGTCCACCCTGGAACAAAAAGATGGAATTCTGACTCGGGAAAAAGCTGCATTTAGAAGTTACGATTCATTCATAGACAGTTTTCATGATTATGTTCAATTTCTGAAGCAGAATAGCCGTTATAGTGACGCGCTTAACAAAGCCTCGGATCCGCATCGGTTTATTCAAGCCCTGCAGGAAGCCGGGTTTGCCACGGACAAAAATTATGCAGACAAGATATTAAAAATTTTTTCCAGTCACACATTCAAGGCCATCGTCGCGAAGCTGGAATAAAGTATTTAAGTTTTGGCAAAAGAACAAGATATAAAGAATATAGGGAAAGCGAATTTTTGACTGGATAGGTCAAGCATGAATGGCAAGGAGAATTCTAATGGTAAACGAAGTAAAATTAGATTATGTTGAAAATCTGAACAATATTTTGTCTAACAAAAAAGCCGACTCTAAAGGGGAGCAAAATGCATCCCTCCATCAGGCAAAAGAAGACGGGGTCCACATCCGGCTTAGAACATTCCAGGATTTAATGGTTGCCGAGACTTCAACTGATGAAATCACCAAACTATCTGACATCAAGCGAAGAATTGACGCCGGTCATTACAAAGTGGACACGGATGAATTAGCCAAAAAATTATATCGTCATCTTTATCAAAACAATTCAACCATTGGATAACACGCGATGCTGAATAAATCCGCCGCTTCCCTCTTGTCATCGCTCAAGCAAATGATTCTTTATTGTCGGGACATACAGTTACTTCTGGATTCAGACGTCGCCCATTTCTCCAATAACGCTGTCCAGGACATTGCCATTAGCAATGACAGAAAAGCCTTGCTGATTGAAAAACTGACTCACCTGGTGAATGAAATTAATTCAATATCAGCTCCACAATTTGCCAACACCCATACCTTTCTGGAAAAAATTGAAAAACATGCCGAACGCCTTGATTCCGCAGCCAGAAAAGCGGTTGAGCAGGCAACGACAGAGCTGAAAGCGGAAATCGCAAAAGCTTATCAGAGCATCGCAACCAACAGTACGATCGTTTCCACCAATATGCTGCAAGTCAAATTAGTGTGGGATAAATTGCTCGCCTTCCGTTCCGAGATAGAATATGTGTATGATCAGAATGGCAATCCTGGAAAATAATCGGCGCCGCTTCCTTTTCCAGGCCGCGTTTCGACAAGGGAGTCAAGATCAGGGGAAGAGTTCATGTTATTCAAATTCGAGATTAGACGCGTCACGGGATTTGTTTTTTTAGCTATCATGTTATCTTGCGCTCAGCTGTCTTTTTCTGCAGGCTACGAATCCCAGGAGCGGTTAAAATCCGCGGCCAGGACTTTTATCCTGACAAATATCCAGACGGGCCCGGGTGAGTCCATCGAAGTACAGGTAAATCAGTCGAATACCCCTCTCCAGGTCAGCGCATGCGCGCGGGAAATTGAAGCCGCATTTCCTCAAAACACGAATTCGGAGCAGATCACCGCGGTCGAGCTTTCCTGCGGTTCGCCACAGCCCTGGCGTATTTATGTTCCGGTTGACGTGCAAATATTTTCAAAAGTGATCATCGCAAAACGCACTATACCCGCCAGGGATACCATTACTGAAGATGACATCGGATTCTCTGTCTATAATAAAAACAGGCTTTACTCTGGTTTTTTCACCGCCAAGGAAGATGTCATAGGTAATGAAGCGGCTCATCTCATCACCGCTGGCTCAATTCTGACAAAAAAGAATTTGCAAATTCCCTTGCTCGTGCACCGAAATCAGGTGATCAATCTGATTGCACAGAAAAATGCCGTTATCGTCACCATGCAGGGCATCGCCAAATCCGACGGTGCGCTGAATGCGACAATAAAGGTTTTTAATCCATCATCCAAACGCACGCTGGATGCGGTTGTGATTGGCCCTAACAAAGCACAAGTATCGGCTTGAACAGATAACTTGTCTTAACAGGGATTATTGCGGGGACGCGATCATGCTGGTAATCATAGGATATCTGATCATCCTGTTTTCCGTATTTGGCGGATTCGCGCTCGCAGGAGGCCACCTGTATGCCTTGTTTCAGCCAGTCGAGTTTGTCATTATAGGCGGCGCGGCGCTTGGGTCATTTATCATCGGTAACAATGCAAAAGTTATCAAGGCAACCATCCTTGGCTCGCTTTCCACCCTGAAAGGTTACCCTTATTCCCGAAAATTCTATATTGAATTGCTTTCAATGTTTTTTGAATTGACCAACAAAATCCGCCGCGATGGCGCGCTTGCGATTGAAGCAGACGTGGAAAATTACAAGGAGAGCCCCTTATTCAGCAAATACAAGCTCGTGCAGAAACAACCAAAAATCATGGAATTTCTCTGCGATAATTTGCGATTAATCATTACTGGCAGGGTAGATATTCATAATCTGGATACCATCATGGATATTGACATCGAAACATTTGAAGGGGAAGCCGAGCTGCCAATCAGCGCCATCAACAAGATCGCGGACAGCATGCCCGCGTTTGGTATCGTCGCCGCCGTCATGGGCGTTGTGCACACCATGGAATCCATAGGCATACCTCCGGAAGAATTAGGCGGATTGATTGCCAAAGCCCTGGTCGGAACGTTTCTGGGCGTACTGATCGGATACGGCTTTACTGCGCCTATCGCTGTTTCACTGGATAATCGCAGGCTGGCCACGATCAAAATCCTGCATTCCGTGAAAGTCGTGCTGCTTGCCTCTACCAACAATTTCGCCCCGACGATCGCGGTTGAAATGGCGAGAAAAGTCCTGTATTCCGATTCGCGCCCAAACAGCAAGGAATTGGAAGATATTCTCAGGGAAATCAAGGCGAACAAGGCGACCGAAACCAATGGATGATGAAAACAAACGCGCGATAATCGTCAAGCGCATCAAAAAAGTCCACAACACACACCATGGCGGTTCATGGAAAATCGCTTATGCGGATTTCGTAACGGCAATGATGTCGTTTTTTTTATTAATGTGGCTGTTGTCGATGTTAAACAAATATCAGCTGCAAGGTATCGCAGAATATTTCAAAAAGCCGCTGAAGGAAGTATTCAGCAAGCAGGATAATATCAGCAGGACAAATACTCTCAAACCTGACAAGCTGGGGCCGTCCACTTACAAGGAAACGGGATTAAAGGAAAAAACTGAAAATACCGCGGATAAAAATCTGGGCGTGCTGGATAAAGCTCAGAATCAGAGCGAGGAAACTCAAGGAAATCCACAGAATCCGGTTAAGGATATGAAAGACCAGCAAGACACTAGTGGAACACAAAAGCATCAGAGTCAAAAGGAACAATTGGAAAAGTTGATGCAAATGAAAGCTGAATTAGAGACAAAAATGAAGAACGACCCTGAAATCAGCCAGTTCAAAAATCAGTTGAATTTCGTAGTGACGTCAGATGGCTTAAAAATCATTATCAATGACCTGAAAAACAAGCCCATGTTTTCGCTGGGAAAGACTGACTTTGAAAAATATGCCAAAAATATTCTTGCCTGGCTAAGCAAGCAAATCACTGTCTATCCCAATAAAGTCATGATCATTGGACATACGGATACCATTCCATATCCAGACACGGCCAATTACGGTAATTGGGAACTGTCCGCTGACAGGGCCAATGCCACGCGCAGGGCACTGATCAAATATGGTGTCAACGTAAAACAGATATTGCGAGTGGTAGGTGGAGCAGACACAGACAGCCTGGAAAACTTGCAGGGTGACAATCCCGCGAACCGGCGTATCGAAATCATATTGCTGACAGATCAGGCAGCGGAACATATGCAAAACCTTTGAGCCGCACCGCTTGCTTATGTTGCACACACAAATAATGACAATATCTATTCATTTATATTTTTTTTGTTTATAAAATATCCTTTCTGTTGCCAAAACCGCAAACCCCGAATCGCGAGACGGAGAAAAGCCCAATCTTTTATCCGAGTCTGATTTAATATATGATTAATATAATAATTAGGATGATTGAACATGAGTGATCAAGTCTTATCAAGTGAAGAAGTGGATGCAATTTTAAAAGTCACTCAGGAAAAGCAGCAAGACTTAAGCAAGATAGTCGGCGAAGGTGACGCGTCCAAACAGGAAAAAGGCAAGCACTATACTTACGCGCTAACCAATATTAACGAAATTCTTAGAACCGAGTTTGAGAAAGACATTACTTCATTTCTCAGAAAAAGAGCCATATTAAAGACTAAAACATTTCAGTTAACTCAAGTCTCGGAAGTTTTCAAAAACCAGACGGACAAATACATTTACTCCATCTTTCGTCTCTCCCCTAACGAATATTATGGAATGGTCTGCGTAGACATGCCGCTGCTCGATCAGACAATCAACCTCCTTTACGGAGGAAAATTAAATAGCAAGGAACAAATGCGTGAAAATCCAGGAAAAATCGGCATTATTATCGCGGAAAAAATAGCGCAGATGTGCCTGGCAAGTTTTGCTACCGCCGGCCATGAATACGGCGCCGTCAATCATGAAATTATCAAAACAACAGCTTCCACGAATCTGGCGACCAACCTTGGATTGAATGAGGATGATCAGATTTACCTGATGGAATTATCCATCTTTTTTGATGAAATTGAAACGACCTTGAAACTCATGATAGCCGAAGACTTCCTGATGCAATTCATTCCCGTCAAGGCCGAAGGCCATAGACACAGGGAGAAAGATTTCTGGCGTACCGCCATTAAATCCCAGGTTGTTGACTCAATTGTGACAATCAACGTTTCATTGCCCGACGTCAGCATGAAAGTAAAGGATTTCATGGCTTTAAAAGATGGCGATCTTGTTCCCATCGGTGATCCTACCGTCGTGTATGTCTGTTTGAATAATTTGAAACTATTCAGAGCGACCGCTGGACAAGCCAATTCCAAGCGTGTAGCTAAAATCATTAACCAAATTTAACGAAGCAACAGGAGTCTTATGGCTGGCACGGAAGAAGAAACCATCGACAAAAGCGTAAAAGATGTCATAGATAAAATTTCGGAGCAATCCGCGGCCGATACCCCGGCAAAAACCGGCGAAGCACTTTTTGATCCCAACAAATTAGGCATTTTGAATGACGTTACCATTGTTCTTACCATTGAAATTGGACGGGCACAAATCAAAATAAAGGATTTGTTGAACCTGACAAAAGATTCCATTATTGACCTGAATAAACTGGCAGGTGAACCTGTCGATATTTACGCCAACGGCAAAATGATCGCCAAGGGAAATATCATCACGGCGAATGGAAAATATTGCGTGCGTCTGACATCTATCCCTGAAAAAAGTTGAGGTAACCCATGAATCTTGCTGAAATTAGCACAGTCTACGGACAAAACGCATTCAAGCTGGCCGTCGTCGTTTTACTTCTGGTGCTGATGTATGCTTTGAGAAAACTCAGGCTGCATAAATATGCAGACAGCCCGGCAATCAAAGTCGTCAACTCTGTTTCCATAGGCGCAAAGGAAAGAATCATTCTTCTGGAAGCCAATCAAACCATGCTGCTGATTGGCGCCACGCCCAGCCATATTACAACATTACATGTGTTCAATGAACGCGAAACAGAAAAGGCCATGGCGGATGAGTTTGACAGCCTGAAGAGCCTGCTATCGGAAGATTATGCACCTGTAAAGTAAGTGATATTTGACGACACCAGTGACATCTTGCTCATGGATGAGAATGTATGTATACACGAAAGCCAGTAAATTCTTGCAGCGTTTTTTGTAGGCATCTTATTGTTCTTATACTTTTAGTCGCGCCTTTTACCCAGGCTTTCGCCGAAATACAATCTATCCCCTTGCTCACGGCGCAGCAGACCGGCTCGACGATATCCTACAGCTTGAGCATTAAAATCATAGCTGTGATGGCGATTTTGACCATTTTGCCGGCTCTGCTTATCACCACCACCGCTTTCACCCGCATCATTATCGTCATGTCCATACTCCGGCAAGCCATCGGCATTCCCAATGTTCCCAGCAACCAGATCATGATCGGATTGTCACTCATCATGACCTTGTTCGTCATGATGCCAATAGTCCAGAAAGCAAACGATGTCAGCATCCAGCCGTACGCGCAGGGAAAACTGTCTGAACAACAAGCATTTGAATCCTCCATCACCTTGTTAAAAACATTCATGATGAAACAGACGCGCAAATCTGATTTAAAATTATTTACCGATCTTTCGAAAACAAAGATTGATTCCAAATCCGATTACCCGCTTTTAGTTTTAATGCCGGCGTATATTACCAGCGAACTCAAGACAGCTTTCGAAATCGGCTTCCTCATTTTTTTACCGTTCCTGATCATAGACCTGGTTGTATCCAGCATTCTGATGTCTATGGGAATGATGATGCTTTCACCCATGGTAATTTCCCTGCCATTTAAATTGTTATTTTTTGTTCTTGTGGATGGCTGGAGTCTGGTCGTCACCAGCCTGATATCAAGCTTCAGGACATGAGATGGCAGCGTAAGGCGGCAACTGTTTATAGGTCTAACGGCTTGGATCAAACCAAGCCTGGCATTGTAGCCGCTGGCAAGGCTAACAATATTGGACAAGCTCATGGAATAATCTTGATTAAAGGATGCGTCGATGAGTACGAAAATGCTTTTAACGACCAAACTTGATCAGCGCCTGGCGATGAATCAGCAATTATCCCAGGCGATCACCCTGCTGCAATATAACACGCTTGAGCTCAAACAAGTCATTCAACAATATATTGAAACCAATCCCCTGATTGAAGTCGTTGAAGGCGAAACGCACGATGACACTGATACCGTGACTTCACACACGCAGGATGAAGAGGAATTATCCCAATTGTTCAGGTACTCCGCTGATCTGGCCAGGAATAGTTATTCTTATGCCGATGATAGCACACTGGAAAATTACTCAAACCCCAAGACGCTCAGGGAACATTTGATTGAACAGACCTGGCTGTGCAAATTCAATGCAAGCCAGCAGTTAATCGCTGAAGCAATCATTGACGCAATCGATGACAATGGATGGCTGTCAGCTTCAATAGCCGAAATTCAAGTGTCGCTTAGCAAGGAATACGCCCAAGACACCGGATCGTTTTATAATGTGCTTGGTAAAATCCAGACGTTCGATCCTCCAGGCGTCGGAGCCAGGGATTTGCGCGAATGCCTGCTCTTGCAGCTTGACCAGTATCCCGACAAGCATAACGCATGGAACCACGCCCGCACTATTGTCAGCGCTTATTTTGAATTGCTCGCATCCGGACAATATAAAAATCTCATGAAAAAAATGAATCTGACAAGCCGGGAATATCACGATGCGATGAAAATTATCCGGTCTCTCAACCCGAAACCAGGACTGTTATTGTCTTCCGACAACAACATTCAGATAGAACCGGAATTATATGTAAAAAAATTTCGGAACTCATGGCGGGTATTCCTGTCTGACAGTATCATGACCCGCATTCGAATTAATCAGCATTACCATGAATTGATCAAAAAAAACAAGAAACAGGATTCATTCCAGTCATTGTCCAAAGAATTGCAGGAAGCACAATGGCTGTTAACAGGCTTGAAAAGACGCAATGAAACCTTGCTTAATGTGGCTTCTCATATCATCAGGCTGCAAAATGAATTTCTTGATCGCGGCCAGGCATTCATGAAGCCTCTCAATATAGTTGATGTTTCACAAGCCCTAGACTTGCATGAATCAACTGTCTCTCGCGTGACCACAGGAAAATATATTGCAACACCAAGAGGCGTTTTTGAGTTGAAATATTTTTTCCCCAGTTATGTCTTGACACATGATGGCGACAGTTGTTCGGAAATTGCCGTCAAGGAAATGATCAAGGAAATTGTGCGAACAGAATCCGGCGGCCATATACATAGTGATAGTGAAATTGCGTCATTGCTAAAGCAAAAAGGCATCAAAATCGCGAGACGGACTGTCGCGAAATACCGGGATGCGTTGAAAATATCTCCATCATATCAACGTTCGCATGAATACGCACAAACCAGTTTTAACAATGATTCCTAGGCTGCTCATGCAAAGATTAGGCTTGTTACATAAGTGCGATATCCCGGTAGAAGACCTGCTCGAAAATACTGACTGGGTAAATGATTTCATACAAAATCAGATAGAACAACTGGCGGGTTATTTCCAGCCATATCTCGCTCCAGCCGGAACCTTGATAATGAAAGAACACGAATCTACAGATTACTTTTGCCTAATATGCGAGGGCAGTGTTGATGTAGTAAAAGAAAATGCTTCAGGCCGGTTAAAACAGTTGAAAACACTGGGTGCGAATAAAATAATAGGAGAAATGGCATTCTTTGATCGTTGCCCATCCTCAGCAAGCGTGATTGCCAGAGAGCCTTCCACTCTGCTAGTCATGGATGAGCAGTCATTTGAAAAACTCTCCTCCCTGTTTCCTTATATTGCGATGAAAATCACCATCAAACTCATCAAAACCATCAGTTCCCGCCTGCGCGAAACCGACGGGAGGCTCATGGATTTATTATAATATATTCATTAACTTACCTGATCCCCGCTCAAGCCATACACATAACCGCCCACATCATGAGTATTATCAATATTGGCCTTGATGGTCTCATGGAAAGATTTTGCATTATCTCCGACAAATTCCACACCAATACCAGGATAAATCTGGTAAAGCGCGTTTTTAGGATTGATCCAGACAACTCTTCCATGGACTTTTTGGCTTTCATTATGGCCCGGCAACGTTAACTCGATAAGGACGTGTTCACCCAGCGAATATGTTTCGTTCGTGGGTATGAATATTCCGCCATTTTTAATGAAAGGCATATATGACAGATTCAGTTCCAGCTGGGTTTGTATGTTATAAGTGACAACAAGTGAATCGCTCATGGAAGCCTCTTCAGTTTGGCCAGCATGCGGCCGGTGTTTGTGTGGTGGCACCATTGCTGACAGCCAGAGTCAACGTGGCGCATGAAGTGCTGCCTTCCGTGTCATTTGCCTGGTTTCCCTGCGCTGTCGCAGTAATGGTGAATGTGTTCGCTCCGACGTTTGAAATACTCAAGGTATAATATCCCTGAGGCGAAGTCGCAAACCCGCCTATCTGGGCGCTCGTCCCATATTGGGTATTGTTAGAACGATAACGCTCTTCCGCCAGCTGCAGCATCAAAATGGCATTGATTCCGTCAGCCCTTCTTCCCTTCAGGATAAATGGCCTGTACAGCGACACAGCGACTACCGCGATAATTGCCATAATAGCGATAACAATTAACAATTCGATGATGGTAAAACCGTAATGCGCGTGATGTTTTCGCATAGAAGTTCTCAAATTGTCGTGCCCAACTTGAAAATCGGCAAATACATGGCAATAACAAAACAGCCAATAATGACACCTAACAACGAAATAATGAGAGGCTCAAGAATCGTTGTCAAATTATCCGCGATGCTGTCCACTTCATCCTCATAATAGGACGCGATGTTATTCAGCATGTCTCCCAATGCTCCCGATGCCTCTCCAACGGCGATCATTTGCACGACCATGCCCGGGAAAAGGCGGGTTGACTCTATCGAGGATGCCAGCTGATTGCCATTGGTGATATCATCACAGATCTGCACCACTCCTTTGCTATACCGTTTGTTCCCCATGATATTGATCATGGATTTCATTGAATCGACAATAGGCAATCCTGCGTCAAGCGTGATTGCCAGTGTTCTGGTGAACCTGGCAATGATTGATTTTTTAATAATGGGACCGATGATATACATTCTTAATATGAAGGAATCAAATTTATCCGAAAAATATTCATTCTTCTCCCGCAGGATTTTTGTTCCCCAAATACCGCCGACAATGAGCAATATGAGCAGCCACCAGTACCCTCTCACAATATCAGATACATGAATCACAATGCGGGTAAAAAGCGGCAGCTTGACGCCCGCGTTGCTAAACATGGATTGAAACTGCGGGACAACAAACAGCAGCAGGATGAGACTGACGACGATAGCGATAAAAACGATGGTCACTGGATATATTAATGCGGTTTTTACTTTACTTTTAATTCGTTCAATTTTTTCCAGATATCTGACCAGCCTTCCCAGCACCTTGTCCAGGGTTGCCGATTTCTCGCCCGCCCGTGTCAGGTTACAGTATAATTCATTGAAACACTCCGGAAACTGACGCAGGGAATCAGACAATGACGCCCCGGAAGAAATATTATTTCGCAGCGATACGACCATGGATTTCATCACGGCATTGTCCTGGTCACGCGCGATCACGTCCAGCGCCTTTAGTATGGGCATGCCCGCATTTAACATGGTGGAGAGATAACGTGTAAACAGGATAATTTCTTTTTGTCTAATTTTACTCTTACGCAGAAACGGCATTGAAAAACCCTGCTTCACAGAAATGCTAATCACCTCGACTTGCATGGCTTTCAGCTCTGTTTCGGCGCTTTTCACATCTTGCGCCTGGATGACTCCGCGCAGGCGCTGGCCTTCCTTATTTATTCCGGTCCAGCGAAATGTCTGAATACCACCTTCCATGATTTTCTGCCTATTTAAACGTTCTGTTTAATTCCGCCAGGCTGGTTTTACCCATTTTGACCTTATCCAGTCCTGCTTGCCGCAAGTTTCTGATATTTTCCTTTTTGGCCTGCTCATTCAATTCGATGGCGTTGGCTCCACGTATCATCAAAAATCGCATTTCCTCGCTGATAGGCATGACTTCAAAGATGCCTGAGCGTCCGGTGAACCCATGTATGCAGCGTTCGCATGAGCCCGGTTTATAAAGTTGAAACGTACCGATTTCTTCAGGCTTGAATCCTTCTTTTATCAGTATGTCCTCCGGCAATTCTTCCACCTGTTTGCAGATCGGACAAAGCATTCTCAATAAACGCTGCGCAATGACTAAAATAAGCGAACTCGCGAGGTTATACGGCTCAACTCCCATATACATCAATCTTGCAATGGTTTCCGGTCCGCTGTTGGTGTGCAGCGTGGATAATACCAGATGTCCTGTCTGGGCAGCCTGGATACTGATCTGGGCCGTCTCCAGGTCTCGAATCTCGCCTACCATGATAATATCGGGATCTTGGCGCAAAAACGAACGCAAGGCTGATGAAAATGTCAATCCGACTTTTGGGTTCACATGCACCTGGTTAACGCCGTGCAATGGAATTTCAACCGGGTCTTCAACCGTCATGATATTATCGTCAGGAGAATTGAGGTAATTCAGAGCAGAATACAGCGTCACCGTCTTGCCGCTGCCTGTCGGGCCTGTCACCAGGATGATCCCTTGTGTGTGACCCAATGAATCCAGAAGAATTTCCTGTTGTTTTTCTTCCATTCCCAATTCATTCAAATTATGGAAGATCTGTGTGGGATCCAATAATCGCAGCACGATTTTTTCACCATATAAAGCCGGGCAGACACTGACACGAAAATCGATGGTTTTATATTTCGACAGCGTCAGTTTAAACCTGCCGTCTTGAGGAATACGGTGCTCGGTGATGTCCAGGTTTGACATAATCTTGATTCTGGCAAGCAGATAATTCGCCAGCTTGATAGGTGGAGTCGCAACTGGATAAAGCACCCCGTTCAAGCGGTATCGAATTCTGTAATCATTGTCATATCGTTCAAAATGAATATCAGAAGCGCCTTTTTCAATCGCGTCGATAATTATTTTATTGACATAATTGACCACCGGAGCGCTTTCAGCGTCATAAGTTGCCAATTCAGACGTATCTTCTTTATGCGGCTCTTCTCCAAGATTTTCCCTGATCAGACTGCCCGGCCTGCTTATCTCTGAAATAATTAATTTATTCAATAAGTTATCAATTACTTGTGTCAACTGGTTCCCATCGGTGACCAGCAGCCTGGTGTCAAGGCCTGTTAAAAAGCGTATGTCATATAAATTTTCTATAGTCGGATCAGTGATCGCCAGGTAGAGAAAGCCATTTTTAACGAACAGCGGCAGCGCCATTCTTTTCCGCACCAAATTGATGTTCAGGTATTCCGTGGGAATCAGGCTGAAATCAAACGCTGTGATATCACAAAGTGGCAATCCAAAATATTCAGAAGTCGCCTTGGCGACTCTTGCGGCGTCCAACAGTTTGTGCTTGACCAGATAATCAAAATAGGAAATCTTGTCCAATGCTGCTTGTTTGAGTGCTTCCAGTCCCACTTGCCTATCCAGCATCTTGTTCTCGAATAGGTAATAGGCAAACCCGCTCATGGAGCTTTTAGTTGACATGTCATCCATAACAAATTACCGCCGGTCTATTTTTCTGCCATGAATCGAACATCATAAAACATAAAAACAACACCCCTTACGGGATGTTGTTTTTACTTAAACAGCAATAAACTTCCGCCATGCAGACTGAAGCGTTAATTACATGTGCCTGCAGCTAAACACGTCCCTGAAGTAGTCCAAATCAATACTCCATTGGTCGGCGCTGGTGTCAGGATATACGTGTCCGTACCCGCTTTATTTTGTCCCGTTGCGGTAATCACACCCGCGCCAGTAGTAACAACAGAGGCTACATTACCTGTTGCTGCGGGAGCTGCCGGAACGCCATTTGAACCATTTCCGCAATTGGCGACAGCGCCACCGCCGCCTTGTGCCTGATAGCAGGATTCCACCGCGAGTTTGTATGGCGCAGTTGCCTGCACAACTTCACTAAAATAAGCTTTCTTGGTGTAACTCAGGTAGGTAGGAACTGCAACGGCAGCCAAAATACCGATAATTGCCACAACGATTAACAACTCAATAAGGGTGAAACCGGCTGTATCATGTCTACACTGTCTCATTGAAAAACTCCTTTATTTCAAAACTCGATAGATAAGCGATCTTAATCAATAACGAGTAACATCCTTATATGATAAGCATAGTACATAAAACATATAATGAAAAGTCGCTCATGAACAGCAAGAAAATCCTTTAAGTTGTGGACCAGTCAGCTTCCGCATCCTGGCCAGCTCTCTAGCCTGTGCAGCCAGCAGCCCATCGATAGCACTCATTGAATTGTGTCAGGTTATGCCTCTACCGTCACATTAGCCTTCAGGCCACCGTCTTAATAATAAAGCAAATAGCTACTTTTCAAAAAGTTCCCGCTGAAAACCGCTTTCATGTGCCGCGTTGGGCGTCGTGATTTTCCTGTTCACCAATTCCTGCAAAGATTGTTCCATAGTGCACATTCCCAGACGGCCGCTGGTCTGAATGACGGAATACATTTGCGCGGTTTTGTCTTCTCGTATCAGGTTGCGAACCGCCGGTGTGCCAAGCATGATTTCAAAAGCGGCGACTCTGCCCCCTGAAATTCTTTTTACCAGCGTCTGGCAGATAACAGCTTGCAAGGATTCGGAAATGAGGTTTCGGATTATATTTTTTTCACCTGTCGGGAAGGCATCAATGACGCGGCTGATCGCCCGCGGCGATGAACTGGTATGCAATGTCGCCAGCACCAGATGTCCTGTTTCCGCCGCCGTCAAAGCCAGGCGTATGGTTTCCAGGTCACGCATTTCACCCACTAGTATCACATCAGGATCTTCACGCAAGGCGGAGCGCAGGGCGGTAGAAAACGAAGCCGAATCCCGGTAAATTTGCCGTTGATGCACGAGACTGCGTTTGCTTTTGTGCACAAATTCAATGGGGTCTTCGATGGTGATAATATGACATTGCTGGGAGTGGTTAATGTACTCTATCATGGCGGCCAGTGTCGTGCTTTTTCCACAACCTGTGGGCCCCGTGACCAATATCAACCCTGAAGACAAGTCCAGCAATTCCTTGATGACAGCAGGCGCACCCAGCGAATCCAGCTTGGGGATCTCGGCAGGAATCACACGAAACACGCCGGAAATACCGTTTAACTGGTGGAAAATGTTCACTCGAAACGCATCGGCATTTGGCAGCACGAAAGCGAAATCCAGTTCAAGCGCAGATTCGAATTCACGCTGCTGCTCTTTGTCCAGCACGCTGTAAATTAGACGCTTGATCGTCTCCGCATCAAGCAACGGGAGCTCCAATAAGGGCATGAGATCGCCGTCAATTCGTAGAATGGGAGGCTGGCCGGGAGAAAGATGCACATCAGAAGCCCGCTGTTCTATGCTGAATGTGAGCAGATTGGTGAGGTCAATTTTAAATTTTTGATCATAATCAGATTCCATTTTTTCTGCTCCATGTTCACATAAGCGGTCAAGCAGGCAGCTTTTGATCGAGCTTTTTTTCCAGCATATAAGATTTCATTGATGGAGAGGCCAGCTGTAAATGCTGATCCAACTGCTGACGGGATAATTTATAATCTCCTTGTTTATAATTCAGCTCGGCCAATTCAATCAGAGACGCGGGGCGTTGCGGGTCTTCCGCCAGCGCTTTCGTAAAGTATTTCTTGGCATCTTGTTCGCTAGGGATCTTCAAAGCACAGATTCCGGCATTTTCATAAGCAGACGCGGCTTGTAAATACTTGGGATCCTGCGTCGCCTTGACAAAGTAATTGACCGCACCTCGGTAGTCCCCCGCCCTGCACAAATACGTGCCGTAATTATTGAGCGCATCGCCCCTTCCGGGAGCGACTTCAATCGCTTTCAAATAATATTTTTTAGCTTCCTCCTTATTGCCCGTGCTTTCCATGAAATAAGCCATGGAATACCAGGTTTCTGGGATATGCGGCGCCTCATCCAGGGCGAGGATGAATTTTTGCTTGGCGCGCTGTATGTCATTCCGTTCCAGGTAAGCCATCCCCAGACGATCATTGATCTTCGCCGCAGACACCATTTTGGTGTCTGTCTGGGAAGATTCCCTGGTTGTTGCGCACGCAGCCAGTAGCAATGTTATCAACATAATCCACGTATAACGGGAGATTATCAGCGGCATTCTTAATCTCCTTTGTATGCCATCGCTCTGCTTTGTTGTTTAATAATTTTCGGCGTCAGAAATATGAGCAATTCGCTTTTTTCATTTTTAATGCCCCTATGCCGGAATAATCCGCCCACAATCGGCAAGGAGCCAAAAAACGGCACACGGTCAAAGGTGTTGGATTTCGTCAATTTGTAAACACCGCCAATGACCACAGTTTCATTATCATTGAGCAGGACATAAGATTGCACTTCTTGGGTATTAATGGTCGGAGGACCAAAAACAGCCGGGGTCGTGGTAAGCGAGGCGGTTGTGGTAGTCGTGCCTGTCGTGTCAGCCCCCTGCGCAACCAGTAACTGCGGGCCGCGAGTATCTTGTGTGGCTTTCAGCTTGAGAATAATTTTGTCATCCGGCGTAATCTGCGGAATGATTTCCAGACTTAATACCGCTTTTTTGAATTCCACGGAGGTGGCACCGCTGGAGGTCGCCTGTTGATAGGGAATTTCTTCACCTGTTTGTATCATGGCCTTTTGCTGGTTGGCGGTCACAACACGTGGTTTGGAGATGATTTGTGTATGTCCCTCTTCTTCCAGGGCCGAGAGTTCCAGATCCAGAAGCACAGGTCCCAGTCTGGCGAGCGCCAGCCCGATACTTCCGGGCGTTGCGCCGGTAGACAGAAGATTGGCGGGCAAATCAAAATTAAGGCGCTGGGACAGCGGTGACACTGACGCCACATCTATTCCCTGGGCCAGCTGGTTAGCGCCTGAAAGTGTGCCAGACAGGCTGCGGGTATTGCTGACGCCAAAGCGCACACCCAACTGCGCCTCGTAAGAAGTGTCAATATTCACAATGCGCGCCTCGATGGATACCTGCCGCGCGGGTATGTCCAATCTCCTGATATAGCGCCGCACTTCAGACAGATTTGATTTCACATCTCGGACTATAATCGTATTGGTCGGACTGTTGACGGATATTTCACCGCGCGGAGTCAGCAACGAGCCTTCTGAAGATTTTAATACTTTGGCTATTTCTGCCGCATCGGAGTATTTCAAACCTATGATTGCCGTAGACAATGGCGAAAGATTAGCCGCATCTTGTACTGCCTGATATTCTTTGGCTTGTTTTTGAGCTATATCCTCAGTTGTGCTTATAAACAGTGCAGTCCCTATCTGCCGTGAAGACAAGCCTTGTGACTGCAGAATAATGTCCAGAGCCTGACGCCAGGTCACGTTTTTCAGATTTAATGTTGTGTTTCCTTTGACATCGTCGCTGATAATAAAATTCAAGCCCGAATTTTTAGCGATTAATTGCAGCAATGTTTTCACAGGCACATTCTGAAAATAAAAGCTGACCCTGCCATTTAATGGTTTTATCCCATTTTGAGCAGCATTACCCTGCACCTGCGGATCCAGAGACCTGGACTCAGGCCCGGAAGAATTGTTATCGGAGGAATCAGCCGGCTGCTGTGGCAGTGGTACATTTATCACTTTCGCCGTACCGGAAGTCGAGGGTTGAATCACAACCGGGCTCGTTTCGGCCGCCGCGAACCCCTCTGCCGTCATCATGAATGAAAAAATGATAATCGCTGATATAAGAGACATGACGCAGTGGAAACTGCTAATCACCCAGCCATTTTCTCGTCTTTTAGACATTCTTAATCCTTTAATTCCAATGTTACAAGCTGTCCCGATGACTTATTATTACTCGAGGGCAGTGATCCTTCCATAATCTCAATATGTCCCGAATCAATTTTCATTATCTTACCAGATTTATCTCCAATGACATCCCCCACCTTCAGCAGGTAAATCATGCCATCCGGTGTCATCACATAAGCATAAATACGGTTATCCTGCGTCAGTGTCCCGACAAACTGCAGCGATTTGACGGGATACATAAGCACAGGGTTGGTCACGCCTTCCTTGCTGATGGCAACATTTCCGCCGGCCGGGGCGTGATAACCCCGAGGCTGGTATTGCACCGGCTTGGGCAGGGCGAACTGCGCGTTGGCTGCCTCGATATTATCCTCCTGCAGGGTTTTCTGCTTGGTTAGCGAGATAAACTTCTGTGTCTCACGCAAGCGCTGATTATCGCCGCATGCAGACATTAACAAAGTTAATGTCGTAACAATCAAGATATGATCAAGTTTCAGTTCTCTCATCATATTATTTTCTATATATATCAATGTCTAATACAGCTGACAAAATATCATTAGAATTCAGCGGCCTTGAATCAACTGATGCGGCCGGGTCATTTTGCGCATCGTTATTCAAAATAAACGCGTCTATGTTTACCATTTTGGGCATATTAGCCAATTGACTGATAAACGTGGCAATTTGATCGTATGTTCCCGATAGATTGATGCTGACCGGCGTCTTATAATAAATGCCGTCTTTAATTTCAGCGGCAGGATCAAATGTGGTGATTTTCAATTGGCTCGCTGTTCCAGCTTTCAGTATGTCATCCAGAAGATCCGGCAATTCGTTTTTGGTGATGATGTTCTTTTGCCACTCCGAAAGCAGCGCCTTTGCCTTGGGCAGCTGTTCCACGTCCCGCGTTACTTTCCTCTGATTTTCATGCATCAGCTGTAACTGGCGCTTGAGATCATCTTCCTGCAGCACACTGTTTTTGATTTGCAGCTGGTAAGGCGAGATATCCAGCTGATACCCCAGATAAAAAACAAACACAAATATCAGACCATAGACAAGCGCGCGCATTCCCAGCGGCCACTCATATATTTTCTTGATATCGAGATTTTGCATACCGCCCTATCCTTTCTGGTCAAACTTCAGAATGAAACGCCTTCTGTTCGCAGTTTTCGGATTTTTTGCCAAAGCGATTGAAACCAGCACAGGCTGGTTGAAATAAGGTGATTCTGCAATGGACTGAATCAGATGCGTCACTTCATCTTCATTATTAGCCAAGCCTGACAAGGTAATGGCATTACCATTGCGCTTGATCTGGCTTATGAAAATATCGGGTGGAACGAGCGAGACCAGTTCATTCAGAACGCGAACAGCGTGATAGCTTTCATTATAACGGTCGATAATAAATCGAAGCTGGATGTCTGTTGCCTGTTTTTCTCCTTCCTTGCTGCTCATCTCATTCAGAACAGACTGTTCCTGACTGATCGCTGACTGCAAGGTAGCATTTACTTCCTGTTGTACTTTTGCAACCCTGCTTAAATGGAGATGAATGATAAGTATCAGTATCAATGGCACACAAACACTGATTGTCAACGCACTGACAAACTGCGCCTTTTTTATTCGACGTGCCTGCTCTCTCCATGGCAACAGATTAATTTGTATCATTGATTGAACGCCTGTTCGATCTCTGATTGTTTCCATGCTAAGTCGTTCTACTCAAAGCCAAACCACAGCATAACATAAGTGAGGGAGCGTAATGCATCAGTTTATTCTTATCCACATTGTTTCCCACGCGCATGTTTTTAAAAGGATCAGCAAGTGTGACTGTCTTACCGACCTCCTTGTAAACATACTCTGGCAGCCCGGGTATTTCCGAGGCACAATCCCCGGCCAAAATAATCCGGTCTATTCTAACGTTCGGCTTGCTGGAATAGAAAAATTGCATTGCATGTTTCAGATGTGATCCTAATACATTTTTTAATATTTCATACGAACCCTGCTCGATCTCCGGTATGGATTCTCCTTCAGGCACCCGGTCCGGATTGATAAAATCCGCTTCCGTCCTGGCCAGTTTAACCAGATTGAGGCCGTCGTATCCGACTTCATGCGTATATATCAGCTTGCCTTCATGCATTACCAGCAAATCAATCAATCGGTAACTGATATTTAACATGGCTATCGTTTTAAGTTTGGGGACTTGTTTGACCACTATCGACATGGCCCGCTCAAAGGCATAATAATTGATATCCACAACCTTGACCGTTAATCCCGCCATGCGCATGACTTCCAGATAAGGTTTGAGCTGCTCCTTGCGGCAGGCGACAATCAAGACTTCATTTTGAGAAGAATCTTCTGAGGAAGGCCCGATAACGGCAAAATCCAGATAAATATCGTTAATCAGATTAGGAAAAAGCCGATTAGCCTCTACCCACACTCTCGATTCCACCTCATCAGCATGCAAGCGTTTGTCTACCGTGATGTGCTTCACAATCGCAGAAGAACGGGGAATGGTCAGGGCAATATCTTTAGTGTCCAGACCGGATTCACTGATCACATTCCTGAGAATTTCAGCCAGGGCGGTGCTGTTTTTAATCTCCGTATGCACCACTAATCCTTCGGGAATAGAAATCATTTTAAAATATTCCACTTCCTGAGGTTCATTGGCGGATTTGATTTTTAGCAGCTTGATATATTGGGGATTGATGACCAGACCAAGTATATTATTATGAGAAGCGGCTTGAGTCTGTATAGCAAACAGTTCTGAAAAGCGTTGTTTGCCCGTAAGCAGCCATTCAGAAATGGATAATTGAATTGATTTCCTTGTGATTCCCGCTAGCAAGCATCCCTCCTTGGCAGAATACCAATCCATAGCCCCATGGAGATGGTTAGTATCTGTCTCCGCGTACATTGCCCCTGTTTGCAAATATTAAAACATATCTGATTTGCTAAACATTATTTGTACTATCAAATTACTCACTTTTCTACAAGTAAATTTCCAAACTGGTATCAATTTATATAATTCATACTTATTAGTATTAATATTACACAAGCGCATGCGGCGCGGATAATACTAGCAGGCAGCACAATGACCACTCCAGCTCCCCGCACTTGTCATGTTATAGTTTCAGGTGTCACAAATAAGGGATGCCTGTAGATGATGAGGGACAGCGTGTTTTTCGCCGCGACATTTTTTTTAATACTCACCGCTCTGAATGCCCATGGTGAAGAAGTGTATGAACATATCAACCAGGATGGCAGCATTACGTACTCCGACAAACCCATAGGAGAGAACGCCGTCACCATCACCGCCCCGGTTGTGAGTACTGCACCTGCTATGGCATCGCCCGCCCCCCAGCAAAAATCCGCAGCCACCCTTTCTGCAGACACTGAGGCACGAAAGCCCTATACTGCATTTGCGATCAGCTCCCCCGGTGACCAGGAGACCATACAGAATCAGCCGATCCTGATTGTTGATGTGAAATTGGATCCGCCTTTACAAGCGGGTGATCGTATCCAGATTTACCTGGACGGGAACCCCTTGGGCAAGGCAGCTGCCGACACGCATTTTGAATTCACTATTCCTTATCGCGGCGAACATACCCTCTCTGCGGCCATCTTTGACAAAAATATGAAATTACTTAAACAAGCCCCGACATTTACCATTTACGTTCACCAGGCACATTTAGGAGGGTGAATTAATCGCATTTTTATCCCCTTCACTTTAACATGCCGCGCAAGACATGCTGCAATATGCCGCCATTTTTGTAATAATCAATTTCGTTCAATGTATCAATTCGAGAAAGAAGGGTGATTTCTTCCGTGCTTTCTCCTCTGTGTATGACCGCTTTCACCTGCATGCGCGGGGTCATGTTCTCGCTCAATCCAAGAATATCGAACTTCTCATCCCCGGTCAGTTTTAATGTTTTGCGTGTCATTCCATTCATGAATTCAAGAGGCATGATGCCCATACCAATCAGGTTTGAACGGTGGATACGCTCGAAACTTTCAGCAATGACTGCAACCACACCTTGCAATTTGGGCCCTTTTGCCGCCCAGTCGCGGGACGAGCCGGTTCCGTATTCTTTACCCGCGATAATAATTAAAGGTATGCCTTCGTTCTTGTATTTCATGGCAGCATCATAGATAGGCAGCACTTCACCCGAATCAACATGCCTGGTAAAACCTCCTTCCACGTCGGGCACCATTTCATTTCTGATACGGATATTCGCGAAGGTTCCACGCATCATGACTTCGTGGTTTCCGCGGCGTGAACCATACGAGTTAAAATCCTTTACTGCCACCCCTTTGGATTGCAGGTATTTTCCCGCGGGACTATCAGGCTTGATCGATCCGGCAGGTGAAATGTGATCCGTTGTGATGCTGTCTCCGAACAAGGCCAATATTCGGGCCCCCCTGATATCGCTGATTTTATCCGGCCGGACGCCCATGGATTCAAAAAAAGGAGGATATTGAATATAAGTTGAGTCCTCGCGCCAATGATAGGTTTGTGACTCCGGGATTTTCATCGCCTGCCACTCGTCAGATCCGGTGAATATATGGGCATACGTTTCGTTAAACATGGCTCCTGTAATTTTAGCCACCTCAACGGCAATTTCCGCATTCGTGGGCCAAAGATCCTTGAGGTAAACAGCATTGCCTGCTTTATCCATTCCAACCGGCTCTCTGGTCAAATCCACCATGATGGATCCGGTTAGCGCGAATATCACGACAAGGGGAGGCGAAGCCAGCCAGTTCGCCTTGACCAGCGGATGTATGCGGCCTTCAAAATTGCGGTTGCCGGACAATACCGCCGAGACGATGAGATCCTTATCCGTTACAGATTTTTCAACAGGATCGGGCAACGGCCCTGAATTACCAATGCAGGTTGTGCAGCCATAACCAACCAGTGTGAATCCCAGCCTGTCAAGATAAGGCTGGAGTCCGGTTTTTTCCAGATACCGCGTCACTACTTGCGAACCGGGAGCAAAAGAAGTTTTGACCCAAGGTTTTCTATTCATCCCTTTTTCGACAGCTTTCTTCGCTACCAGCCCCGCCGCCACCAGCACGTCGGGGTTGGAAGTATTAGTGCAACTGGTAATGGCTGCGATGACCACATCGCCGTGATGAAGGTCGAAACCCGCTTCCGTTCTGAATGCCTGGTTTTTTTCCTCCGCGCGCTTGCTGTCGGAAAGGAGCTTATCAAAGGCTGACGTCAACTCGGAGAGTTCCACTCTGTCCTGTGGACGCTTAGGCCCGGCTAGACAAGGACGTATGGTAGCAAGATCCAACTCCAGTATGTCGGTGAAAACCGGGTCCGGCTGTTCGGGGTAATGCCAAAGGCCCTGGGTTTTGGCATAGGATTCAACCAGCGCGATAGTCTGCTCATCCCGGCCGCTCAAGCGCAGATAATTCAATGTCGCTTCATCAATGGGAAAAAAGCCACACGTTGCACCGTATTCAGGAGACATGTTGCCTATGGTAGCCCTGTCCGCGATTGATAGATGATGCAGTCCGGGACCAAAAAATTCCACAAATTTACTGACCACACCTTTTTTGCGCAACAGATGCGTCACGGCCAATACCAGGTCGGTTGCGGTGATTCCTTCCTGCAGTTTTCCTGTCAACTTCATGCCTATGACTTCCGGAATTAACATGGAAATTGGCTGGCCCAGCATCGCCGCTTCCGCTTCGATTCCTCCTACTCCCCAGCCTAGCACGCCCATGCCGTTGATCATTGTCGTATGACTGTCCGTGCCGACCAGAGTGTCCGGATAAGCATAATGTTTCCCATCTGACTCATGCGACCAAACAGCTTTGGCCAGATACTCCAGATTAACCTGATGGCAAATCCCGGTATCGGGAGGCACAACGCGGAAATTCTGAAATGCCTTTTGTCCCCATCTCAGGAATTCATAACGTTCATAGTTTCGTTCCATTTCCATCTTGGCGTTTATCATGAAAGCATCGCTTTCAATAAATTGATCGACCTGGATGGAGTGATCAATGACCAGATCTACCGGAGAAAGCGGATTGATTCTTTCAGGATTACCTCCCAGCTTTTTTATCGCGTTGCGCATGGCCGCAAGATCCACAACAGCCGGAACCCCCGTGAAATCCTGCATTAATACCCTGGCTGGACGATAGGCAATTTCACGATCCGAGGATTTATGTTTAAGCCAGTCAATGAGCGCGGTAATGTCTTGCACGGTTACTGTGTGCCCATCCAGATGCCGCAATAAATTTTCCAACAGGATTTTTAAAGTCACAGGTAATCGTGACAACCCCTTGAGGCCTGCTTTTTCAGCCTCAGGCAGGCTGAAGTAATAATAAGACTTTCCGTTGACATTTAGGATTTGCTGCGTCAGCTGATGAAAATTGGTCTTCAGTTCCAGTTTCTCCATTTCATGATGCTTCAAAGGCTCATGACCAACCGCAGCCCAGGAAGGAGGATCGCTGGCAGGAAAAGATTCTTCCGATGCTTCATCAACGACAGCCTGATCATGTTTTTGATTGCGAATAAAGCGGTTGATCCAGTCTTTAACCATGCCCATTAGAATTCTCCATTTCAGCCATTTAATATCCCAAACAGGTCATAACGGTATTTTAACTCTTTTTCGCAAGCCTCACAGCGAATTCCAGACTCCAACAATCATCACGCGGTCCTAATTAATTGATTTATCGGCATTAACCTCCTGCCTTGTTCTGCCGGCACGTTGAACTTGATCTATAATTAAATCGAGGAAATGACAAAAAACAGTCGGTCTTGAATGCAATCTCGCATAGCGCAACAGTATCCGGGTGAGGTGACTGAACCAGTGACAGACAAGAAGAGATTTTTCATATTACTGGGGTACGCCCTGGTCACAGGCGCAATCATCATTTTATTATTGATGGGCGAAAGCGGCAGTTATGCCTCGCAATTAAAAGACTCCAGGGGATTCCCTATTACGCAAACGCCAGGGTCCTCATTCGGCATGCCGCCAGTCAACACCCTTTCACCAATAGGCGCACCCCTGGTGACACTTCCACCCGTTATCAGTCAGCCGGGACAGACAATCAAGGCAAATAGCCACGCCAGCCCTTACCGTCATTCAAACGCGCTTTTCTTTTATTTCAATGCCGATGGATATCCTTATCTTGCCACGCCGACAGAAGATGACTTTTTTTACTATTCCTCTATGACAGGCTATGCCGCGGGTGGAAATGCACCCGATCCGGAAAACAGTACGTTTGCGCCGCCTTACGGCAAGTGGGTTGCCGCCAGCAACGGCTTTGTTCCGGATAAAGCATTTGTCTACCAGGCGGAAGATCCGGTGCCTACTTTCTACTGCCGCGGGCAGTATAGATACAGGATATTTTACGGGGTTCTCACTCCAAACGCAGGCTGTTTCATTGAAGATCAGTCAGCCATTATCCGCTTGAATGACTACGAGGTCTTGATAAGCAAATACTAAGCATGGAACCATATCAACTGTCAGCTCATTTTTAATGCGCCATATCATGTTCGTGAACGCTGACACCGCATCATATTGACGTCCGTTGGCTACACAAACATACGTGGACACAAGACCCAATCGACCATCCACCGATCCGTATCATATTGCTCCAGGCAGACAAGAGTACCAGGATCAAAATGAATGACTTCCCTGTTTTCATTGCCTGTCAGCAGCTTGCCCGTCAACCTTCCCATAAACGGCAAGTGGCCCACCACCAGAACGTCATCACTCCATTGGCTGATTTCATTTGCAAACGCAATCACATCATCTTCAGGCTTCAGGCCGGCATGCGCCTGGGGCAGTTGATCGCTCTGGATTCCCTGTGATATGAGTTCAGCAGTTTGCTGCGCCCTGAATTTGCCGCTATGAAGGATATTTGAAACTCTCAACTGCGAAGGAATGAGAAAATTGGCAATATTCATTACCTCTCTCTTGCCCGCATCCGACAGCACATCCATACGTTGATTCGTGTCCATCAGATAGTCTCCATGACGCATCAAATACAATTTCATGCTTCACCTCTTTGTTATGACGCGAATGTATCCCTCGTCAGTTTTGAACTCCAAATCCGCCTCACTTGTCAGAATACTCTTGCGGAAAAAACGACAAAAATCAATTCAGATTTACACCGCCCCGCCCTTGGGTTAAAAATGAGGGTACAAACAGAACGTAATGGACATACTAATGGGCCAATATGTCGTCTATATGTGGCTGCTGGGCGTCATCGTTATTGTCGGCATGGCAGCGAAAAAGACACCAGCTCCGGCACCGTTGATTCTGGTTATCACCGGCATGGTACTCAGCTTTGCTCCTCATTTTTCAGATATCCGGCTTCATCCCGACATCGTGATGAATATATTCCTTCCCCTATTAGTCTATGAAGCCAGTGTTTATCTCTCCTGGCCGGATATCAAACAAAATCTGCAGCCGATTATCCTGTTGTCAATCGGCCACGTCGTTTTTATCACTATTTTGGTTGCCATTGCGGCGCACGCCTTGATACCGGGATTAAGCTGGCCATTGGCGCTGGTTTTGGGTTCCGTGATTTCCCCGCCCGATGATGTCGCCATCATTTCCATTGCGGAAAAAATTCAGATACCGCAAAAAATCGTCACCATTCTGTCTGGCGAAGGCTTGCTGAACGATGCGACAGCATTGATCATTTTCCGGTTTTCACTGGCGGCGGCGCTGACAAATGAGTTTTCCGCAGTTGACGCAATATCTGATTTTTTTACCGTGATCGCCTTGGAGTCATTATACGGAATTGTGCTGGGCAATATTCTGGGCAAAATAAAATTGCAGCTCCTGGATCCAAAAATCCATGTTCTGTTATCTATCTTGTCGCCATTTCTGGCATATCTGCCAGCCGTCAAACTTGGCGGCTGCGGTGTGATCGCGACTGTCGTGACCGGCTTTGTGGTCAGCCATCATTATCAGGAGCGCTTTTCACCGGAAGTCAGATTGCTTTCGCGCGCCATCTGGGAAACCCTTGGTTATGGGTTGTCCAGCGTCTTGTTTCTCCTTGTAGGACTGCATTTTCAGATCACTCTGGACAAGATCGCCCTGATTCCTTTTAAACAGCTTTGGCTATATGCGACTGTTATTACCCTGATCGTCATTCTTGGCCGTTTTGCCTGGGTATTTCCCACAACTTATTTGCCGCGACTCCTCTTTCCTTCACTGGTGAAAAATAACCTTCCCCCCTGGCAATTCCCCTTTATCGTGTCATGGTCAGGGATGCGCGGCGGAATTTCTCTCGCCGCAGCCCTTTCAGTTCCTTATCTCGCCACCCATATTGGCGATACAGACTTGCGCTATCTCATCATCTTTCTGGTTTTTTGCGTGATTACCGCGACATTACTCCTTCAGGGCATCTCATTACCCTGGCTGCTCGAAATAATCGGAGCCAGCCATATCCGCAGCCGTGAAAAAGGAGATGAGCATTTATGTGAATTTATAGCCAGGAGTGAAATGACCAACGCCGTCCTGCGCTGGCTGACAGATTACAAAGCACAACTAAAAGAAGATCGCAACACGCTGCACGAGGTCAATCTGCAGCTACTTGAGTACCGCGCACTGAAAAAGCGCCTGGAAGAAATCATTCATCACGACGATGCCGATTATCATCTGCGCAAAACATCCAAATACAACGCAGCCATGTTCGTCTTCGCCCAAATAATCGAAGTCGAACGCACTGCGCTTATTCAACTCTGGCGTGATGGCAAGGTAACTTTCAAAATCAAGAATAAGCTTCTGGAACAACTGGACTTGCGTTCGAAACGCTACGCCCAATCGGTTTGATGCCTCTTTGCATGATTATCCGCCGCGGTTTTCGCTATAAAGTAAAGTGGACGGCATCTTGTTCAACGTGCTGACCAGCAAGTACTTGAACCGGGCGCTGTCGACCTCCCCGGCTACCCGTATATTTTGACCCGTTGATTTATCCACCATGGTTGTCCCTGAGCGGATTTCAGGAGCCAAAGCCACCTTAAGCGGCAGCATATCAAACGAGGCAATGGATTCATCAGCGGCGATAACTGCCGCCAGAGGATCCCAGAAATACCACTGGTTGGACTGCAAAAATTTCATGTTTCGTTTGAGCAGGGCATAGACAAATTTAGCCGCCTCGGAATGATGCCGCTTCTTCAGCATATTATAGAAATCCATCGCTATGGGAAGCTTGTTTGAAGCATCCAGCGGCACGAGAATGATAGGAATATTCTGGTTGAACACCATGGATGCCGCCTGAGGATCCAAATAAATGTTCCATTCGGCAGTCACGTTCTGATTGACTGACCCGGAGTCGGATAAATTGCCAGGCACCCTCACGGCTCCGCCCATGATGTAAATTGCCTGGATGCGATTCTTGATTTCAGGTGCTTTCTGCAAAGCTTCAGCAATGTTGGTCAACGGACCAATCGCAAGAATGGTGACCGGCTGCCGGGACGCTTTAATCGTGCTGATCATCAAATCAACGGCCTTGAGATCCGAAATGGCATCCACTTTGGGCAACAGGCTGGCAGCGCCGGCAAGTGTATCGGACTCATCCAGCACGGATTGCGGAAAATGATGCTTCCCGCCCAGGGGACTTAACCTGCCGCAATCCACCGGAATCCGGGTCCGGTTCATCAGTTTGAGCAGCCCCATCATGTTGCGCAAGGCCGGAAGACAATGTGCATTGCCCGTACTGGCGATAGTGATGGCTTTTATGTGGATATCCGGTCGCTGCAGCAAATACATAATGGCAATGACGTCGTCAACACCTGCATCCGTGTCTATGATAAAAGGCCGCGCCGCATGAGCAGTGGCATTCATGCACGTCAACAATAAAAAGCCCGTGAAAACCCCCTTGATCCAGGAAACCATTCGGTTCAGCATGACTCGTCCGCCTTTGCTTCAATAAACAAACGCGTTAGTTTGCCATGAAATGAGAAATATCCCTAGAAAAATGCTCGCTGAAATGATGCTTGGCGCGCCGAACTTTGTCTGAAACCCGCCGGATAACGCATGCCAATCCTGCATACCGGCGATCTCGCGTATCTGCCGGCAGAAAACTCGCCAGACATCCGCCGCCGGCCATGCCTGGCAAAAAATGCCGCTGAATGAGGGACAGACATGACATTTTTCTTGCAAATGAAATCGATTTTTGCATAATACATTTTTTGAACTTTTACATGATTATTAACCAGATTTGGAGAGCATCTTGATGGGAAAAAACAAGACAGAATTACTGTCCACCGAAGTGCGTCACCTTGACATCAAAAAATTTGATTTTGTTACTTTGATCGATCAAATGCAGGATACTGCCTTTCAAGCCAGGAATTTAGCTCGGGCTGCAAAAATATACGAGCAGATGTTGACGGATCAAAATTGTGGAGTAATTCTTTGTCTTGCCGGCTCGCTGGTCAGCGCGGGCCTGAAAAAAGTCATATTGGATCTGATAGATAACAACATGGTTGATGCCATTGTCTCCACCGGCGCGAACATTGTGGACCAGGACTTCTTTGAAGGCCTTGGTTTCAAGCACTATCAGGGATCACCTCATCTTGATGACACACAGCTGCGGGAAATGGCCATTGACCGTATCTACGATACGCTCATCGATGAAGACCAGCTTCGAATCTGTGACGATACCATATGTCAGATCGCGGACAGCCTTCCTCCACGCGCCTATTCTTCTCGTGAATTTATCAGTGAGATGGGCAAATATCTGGAGAAGCATGGCAAGAACAAGGACTCCATCGTCTTGCGCGCCTATCAGAAAAGCATACCCGTTTTTGTACCCGCTTTTAGTGATTGCAGCGCGGGCTTCGGGCTGGTGATGCATCAGGTGGCGAAGCCGGACAGCCATGTCAGCATCGATTCCGTCAAGGATTTTCGTGAATTGACCCAGCTCAAGATTCATGCCGGGGATACCGGTTTGCTCATGATAGGCGGCGGCGTGCCCAAGAACTTTGCTCAAGATGTTGTCGTGGCGGCTGAATTGCTAGGCGCGGAAGTTCCCATGCACAAATATGCCATCCAAATCACCGTAGCGGACGAAAGAGACGGTGCCTTGTCCGGTTCCACTTTGCGCGAAGCCTGTTCATGGGGCAAAGTCTCTGTGGTCCACGAACAAATGGTATTTTGCGAGGCAACCATTGCCCTGCCGCTTATTGCAGGCTACGCCTATGGTAAAGGATCCTGGCAGTCACGCCAGGCGCGCTCGTATAGCAGCTTATTTACCAGCAAACAGCGCGAGCTAGCGTAACATTAACCACTTAACGCCTGGCTTTACAACCGTCTGCTCTGCACGGCCTCTTCGGTGTTCCCGGACTGGCAATAGCGGAGCAGGCGGTATGGCGCATTTGGCGGCCAGGCTGACCTTTACTAACAGGCAGTAAACACTATGACTGAATGGTCCATACAACAAGCCCGGGAACTTTACCATGTCGCCCATTGGAGCGACGGCTTTTTTGATATCAGCGAGCATGGCACCCTGCGCGTACAGCCCAATGGTTTAAACGATCAGACCAGCATTGATTTAAACGAACTTGCTCAAACGATCAACGCTTCCGGAATCAGTTTTCCTATTTTGCTCCGATTCACTGATATTTTGCGCAAGCGCATCCAAGTCCTGAACGAAGCGTTTGTTAATGCCATCAAAAGCCACGACTATCAGGGCAAGTATCTGAGCGCCTACCCTATTAAAGTCAACCAGCAGCGTCATGTGGTCGAATCCATCCTGCAAAACGGCAAAGCGCCCGTTGGGCTTGAAACCGGCAGCAAGCCGGAACTGCTGGCTGCATTAGCCATGCCCTGCGAGCACATGCCAGTCATTATCTGCAATGGCTACAAGGACCGTGAATATATCCGCCTTGCCCTTATCGGGCAGCGGCTGGGGCATCAGGTTTATATCATTCTGGAAAAATTTTCCGAGCTCGGACTCGCGTTGGAAGAGGCGGACAAATTGAACATCGAACCCTGTCTGGGTGTGCGCGTCAGGCTTACATCAGTCGGCGCCGGCAAATGGCAGGAATCCGGCGGTGAAAAATCCAAATTTGGATTCTCGGCACCCCAGCTGCTGCAAGTGGTTGAAACGCTGCGAGCAAAAAACCGGCTGAACTCGTTGCGTGTCCTGCATTTTTTCATGGGATCACAACTGGCCAATATTGCGGACATTCAACGCGGCATGCACGAAGGCGTACGCTATTATGAGACTCTGCGAAAATTGGGCGCGCCCATTGATACCATTGACGTTGGCGGCGGATTGGGCATTGATTACGAAGGCACCCGCTCACGCAGTTTCTGTTCGATGAATTACAGCATCCAGGAATATGCCAATAATGTTGTCTATACCATTTCCGACATGTGTAACCAGCATGATCTTCCCCATCCGCAAATTGTGACCGAGTCCGGCCGCGCCATCACGGCGCATCATGCCATGATTATTACCAATATCATCGCCAGCGAACCTCCCTGCGAAGCCGCGAATCTATCATCTCCGGAAGAAGATCAAGCCTCTATCCTGCATGATTTGTGGGAGAGTTATATTAATTTGTCCGAAAAAACCGCCCTGGAAAGCTATCACGACGCCTGTCACTGGATGTCAGAAGTCCATACCATGTACATTCACGGCCTGATGGATCTGAAAGAGCGGGCTTATGCAGAACAAATCTATTATGCCATTTTTTCCAGACTCCGCGGGGTATTAAAGCCTTCCATCCGTGCTCATCGCGAAATTATTGATGAACTGAATGAAAAGCTGGCGCACAAATTTGTATGTAATTTTTCATTATTTCAGTCTCTGCCCGACGCCTGGGCGATCAATCAAGTATTCCCTATCATTCCATTGTCAGGACTGGACCAGCAACCGACGCTGCGGGGCATCCTGCACGACATCACATGCGATTCGGACGGCCGCATTGACACATACGTCAATAATTATGGGCTGGAAAGCACCTTGCCGCTCATGCCGCACGATCCCGCCAAGCCTTATTTGCTGGGCATATTCCTGGTTGGCGCTTATCAGGAAATTCTGGGTGACATGCACAATCTTTTCGGCGACACCCACTCCATTCACCTGGAATTGCAGTCTGACGGAAGCTATCAGCTTACCAATGCCATGGACGGCGATACTGTCGAATCCTCCCTGCGTTACGTCGATTTTAACGGCGATGACCTTCTGCAATCCTACCAACGACAATTACAAGCTGCCAAGCTTACTCCCGCCGAGTGCGAAGAATTTTTGTCCGATTTGTCCACTGGATTGAAAGGTTATACGTATTTTGAGGAGTAATCGCATGCTCAATATCATGTCTGAGTCCGACCTGCACTGTTATTTGCCTCCTGAATGGGCGCCGCAAAGCGGTGTCATGATTACTTGGCCGCATGCTGAAACCATTTGGGCTGAGACACTGGATGATATTGACCAGGTACTGGCTTCTGTCGCATATCATGTTACACGGCAGGAAAAATTGGTGATCAGTTGCTATGACCAGAATCATGTCAGACATATTCAAGCGCTGCTGCTGAATGCGGATGCCAGACTTGACCAGGTATCCATGCACATTTCACCGTGCGATGATATCTGGGTGCGCGACCACGGGCCAATTTCGGTTTTCCATCAACGCCATCACGAACCGTTGCTGCTAGACTTCCTATTCAATGGATGGGGAAACAAATATCCGCATGCCAACGATAATGAAATTACCCGCTCCATCCACGCGCAACACGCTTTTGGCGGCACCTTGCTCCAATCCATCAATATGGTGCTGGAAGGCGGCGCGATTGAGGTGGATGGTAAAGGAACGTTGCTGACAACAAGCAGCTGTCTGTTGTCAAAAAGCCGCAACGCCCACCTGACAAAAGAAGCCATTGAGCACAATCTGCGGCAGCTTCTTGGCGTCGAGCGTATTCTGTGGCTGGACCATGGCTATCTGGCGGGTGATGACACGGATGGACACATAGACACCCTCGCGCGATTCACCGACCCGCACACCATCTGTTATATTCGTTGCAATGATCCCAACGATGAGCATTATTCCGCTTTGAAAAAGATGGAAGAACAGCTGCGCACGTTTACTGATTTCCAGGGAAATCCCTATCGTCTGGTTCCGCTGCCATGGCCCCGGCCACGGTATGCTGATTATGACGGAAGGCGCCTGCCGGCCACTTATGCCAACTTTCTCATCATCAATGGCGCCGTCCTGGTGCCCACTTACGACGATCCGGCTGATGAAGAAGCACTGGCAACACTGGCTGACTGCTTCCCCGACAGGAAAATCATTGGCATTCATTCTTTACCCGTCATTCAGTGGTATGGAAGCATACACTGCATGACCATGCAGCTGCCTCTTGGAGTATTGTCATGAAATCTTCTCCCTCTCAATTACGAGTCGCGATCGTTCAGCAAGTCTGTGGTTCTGAGCGCGAAAAAAACCTGGCGGCGACACTGGACGCCATTCATAAAGCGGCGGAGAGCGGCGCCAGATTGGTGTTACTGCAGGAGCTGCACACAAGCCTGTATTTTTGTCAGACTGAAAATCCGGCATTATTTGACCTTGCAGAAGCGATTCCCGGCCCAAGCACACGCACGCTGGGTGAAATCGCGCGCAAGCTGAACATCGTCATTGTCGCGTCATTATTCGAAAAACGCGCGGTTGGACTCTATCACAACACGGCTGTCGTGATTGAGGCCGATGGTGAAATTGCCGGATGCTATCGTAAAATGCACATACCGGATGACCCCGGTTATTATGAAAAATTTTATTTCACTCCGGGAGACCTGGGATTTCAACCCATTCAGACTTCCGTTGGCAAACTAGGTGTTCTGGTTTGCTGGGATCAGTGGTACCCGGAAGCCGCGAGACTCATGGCGCTGGCCGGTGCGGATTTATTACTTTATCCAACCGCTATAGGCTGGGGCACACAAGAAAGTGACGAATCAGAGAAACAGCGCCAACGCAGCGCCTGGATGCTCATCCAGCGTGCTCATGCGGTTGCGAATGGCCTCACTGTACTCGTTGCAAACCGCACAGGATTTGAGCCTTCCATCCCTGGTTCCTCTCAAGGCATTCAATTCTGGGGATCAAGTTTTATCGCCGGTCCCCAAGGCGAAATTCTGTCGGAAGCAAGCCAGGATCACCCGGAAATCCTCATTGCCGACATTGATCTGCTAAGACATGAGAGTGTCAGGCGCGGATGGCCGTTTCTGCGAGATCGTCGGATCGAAAATTATCAAGGCATCACACAGCGCTATCTGGATTAATCACACCGCCAGCATGAGTGTTGTGTCAGGGATAAAATCCCTGATCACATGGATGAGACGTTTTGATAAGCCTTCCCATTTTAGTGCACCTCGTCAGCAGGCATTCGTAATTTATCAAAAATTTTACTAATGCAGTATACTCATTCAGGAAGCGTTTACCGAGGCGTTGAAACATTTACCACTCAAGAAGCTCATTTAACAGCAGAAAACCAATTTGATTAATTCTGACCAACATGGGCAAGATATGAGCACCCTCTTAAATAATTAGTTTTCAGAGTATTTCAATTAATCAATTGCTGTATAATCAATGTGGACATAATTTACTTTAGACAAGGACAATTGCAACAGGTTATGTCAGCTGACAATTTGGTAACACAATTGAAACAATGTCATCTTTTTTCATCCCTGCCAAAACATGAATTTAATTCATTATCAGACTTCATGCAAAAAATTCATCTGAAAGAGAATGACTTTTTATATCGCCAAAATGAACCTTCAAATTTTTTATATATCATCGTGAAAGGTAAACTCACAACATTAGTCAAAGGCATTGATAGTGAATATTCCAGCATAGATGTAATACATCCTGGTGAGGTTATTGGCGAATTGGGAGTTTTATCTGGCGAACCTCGCAGTCTGTCTGTCATGGCATTAACAGATGCTGAAATCATCAGTCTTCCAGGTGAAATTTTCAGAAGTCTGTGCGAACGGTATCCATCCATGTTGATGACCATCATGAGTCCTGTTTTAAAACGCGCGCATAAAGCCATTCAAGTTATTGAAGGGAATTTTTCTTGTAAATATGTACTTATTTTTCCTATTCATACCAACGTCAATCTCAATGAGGTAATAACTGTTTTAATCAAAAACCTCAAAAATCATAAAAATATTTATTTTGCGGTAGATACACATGAATCAGTGGAAGAAATGTTAAATCAAAATAGCCATCTTGAAGGAAAATATGAATTAATTGTCATCCTTTTCAGAAAATTCATGCAATTTAATAATCCCTTGTTAAAAGGTAAGTTAAATAAGGTTTATTTCGTTACTCATGAAAGTTCTGACACAGGCTTTGATCAGGAAAATATGCGGCATCTAGTGGATACGGAAAAGATATTTAATGTTAAATACGAACTTATTCTGCTACATAATAAAATACTCAACATCGCTGAAAACACCAAACATTGGCTGACTCTTGCTAATTTTTCATCTCATCATCATTTTCATCTTGGCGATAATGATGATCAATTACGTTTTACTCGGGTCATTTCAGGAAAAAGAATAGGCCTGGTCTTAGGTGGCGGCGGCATTAGAGGATGGACACATATTGGCGTGTTAAAAGCCCTGGAAGAAATGAAAATTCCAATCGATGCTATTGGCGGCACAAGCATAGGGGCATTAGTGGGCGCATGTTATGCCATGACGCGCAATTATCAGATCACTCATGATCTATTTCAAAAGCTCACCAATATTATTTCTCTTATGACATTCGTAAAAGAAATCACATATCCTCTTATATCATTTTTTAACGGCAAGCATGGGACAAACATTTTACAGGAAGTATTTAAAGAACATTATATAGAAGATTTATGGATACCATATTTTTGTATCTCTGCTAATCTTTCAACACGTGAAGACGTGATACATAGCACCGGTCTGTTATGGGAAAAATTACGGGCAAGTAATTCATTACCCGGAATTGTTCCGCCAATGGTGATAGACGGACAGTTACACTTTGATGGCGGCCTGGTAAATAATCTTCCAGTCGATCGTATGAAAAATTTGTTAGGAGCAAATTGCAAAACCATTGCCAGTCTGTTAACAAATTTCAAACCAGATGAAACTAATTATGTATTTCCGCCTATATTAGGATTAACTAGCAGCATATTTTATAAAATGGGTCTAAATCATGGCGAATATGTGATTCCGCCAATACTTGATACTTTTATTCAATCAGTATTAATGGGTTCGTCATTAAATGAAAAACATACACTTGCGCTAGCAGATGTTGTGATCAACATGGATTTTATTAATAATTCAATTTTATTTCTCAAAAATCTGAAGCCTGATCAATTAATCCAATCAGGATATGAAGCGGCATGCAAGAAGTTATCTGGTTTTTTGAGATAACTGACAGAATCGCAATAGTGATCTGATTTTTATTTTTTATAATGAATTATCCCCACTCTGGCGGGCACGAATAATCAATTCATTATATAAAAATAAAATAATTTCAACCAACAAGAAACCAAGTACGACATATTGACCATATTGTGATATCGCGATCGTAGCTGAGGTTTCTAATAAATGATAATTCAAAATTGAGAATGTAAACGTATAATACATACAATAAGTAAAAATACGCGACCACTGTGATACCTTATAAACAAAAATACCGCCCTTCCATCCTGCAATTCTTATCTGGTAAATTACCTTTATTAAACTTATTCCTTCAACTAAAACGAATAGGCATGTGGCTGACAGCCAGGTATAAATAATGATCTTATCGTTAATTGAGTATGTTAATGTGCTTGCTAGTCCTGTTATGGATAAAGCGCCATGAATAATACTGTTAGTATTGCTCCAACCTAATATCAGGCGCTTGAATTTTATTGATAAAAAAAATCTCGAAATCATCACGATGCCGATCAAATAAAAAAAATACCCAAATATAATTAGAATTTGATTAATAAAAATTGGAATCTTATGTGACAGGGAATTAATCAATAATACAATTGATTGAGTACTGACAGCGGATAATAAAATAACTCCATTACATATTTTCTTTTTCTTATACAAAAGAAGAGCGCCATTGGCAAATACCAGTTTTAAATAAAATAACCAAATAGCAAATGCTAATAATGCAATAACCCATATAATAATATGCCATGAAGGCAGTTCTGCTAAAAATAAAATAGCCAGCACTGAACAACCAGCAACCCAAGTGCCAATACCGAATTGATTGGTTATGGATTTAATGAAATAACTAAAATTTCCGTCCAAATAACTGCCAATATAAAACCTGACCAAATGCAGCCATATAATAAATAATTCCAAGGTGATTAATTGCGATATTAACTTATTAGAGAAAGGCAACTGTTTTAATGCATCTAATGAAAATACTCCAATTGTCATTACAATACTTCCACTTGCAGTATTAAAATGCGCTGTCTTAATAAAGCGGCATATTATTTCTGACAAGACAAGAAGAATAAAAAAATAAATGACAGGATTGTTTAACGATGCAGTATACAAGATAATATGCTGCCGTTTTTTATGACGTTTTATGTAAAATTTTATTACCTTTGCCCTTTAATCGCATCATGACCTCCATTTTTTTATGATTTCACATGGTTCATACCTAGATAATGTATGCAAAAATGTGGTTATGCCGCTACCTCTTGTTTTTAATTGCTTCGGATATTTTTAATGTTATATCACGGATTGCGTCATTACACATTTTATTCCATTCTTCAATTGCCTTGATTCAGATCTGGATAGTTTATGAACTGAACATAAATTAATCTGCAGTAAGATTAGGCATCTATAAACCCTGTCACTTAACGCCGCCGTTACAGCATTCCAGTCCGGCCGCCAGGATTGTCCACAACTTGAACATCCCGGGCTTTCTCCTGATATACCGTTTTTTAATCGGTTTGATATAATTCGGCCAATAAATTAAATAAAGATCATCGCGAGCAAATACATCAGGAACCCTTTCATGGCCATTAATCAGTTTAATCTGCTTAAGATCAACCGCTTTTTGCCCCTTTTTCTCACCCAGTTTCTGGGTGCTTTAAACGATAATCTATTCAAGAATGCGTTGGTCATCCTCATTATCTATCATCCTGTCATGTATTCAAAAATGAATGCCGGCGTTTTGACGACTCTCGCAGCAGGAGTTTTTATCCTACCATTCTTCTTGTTCTCAGCCACCGCTGGCCAGCTTGCGGACAAATATGAAAAAGCCGGTCTGATTCGTTATACAAAACTGGCAGAGATAGGCATTATGCTGTTGGCATGCGCTGGATTTTACCTCCAGGATACCATTCTTTTAATCAGTGTATTATTCTTGCTTGGCACTCAAGCCGCCATCTTCGGCCCTTTAAAATACTCCATTTTGCCTGATCATCTCCATGCCGATGAATTGGTGGCCGGAAATGCGTTACTTGAAAGCGGAACTTTTCTTGCTATTCTCCTGGGCACCATTCTGGGCGGGATGCTTGCATATCTGCGTATAGGGCCAACACTGGTCTCCATAGCATCTCTCGTCATCGCAATCGCCGGTTATGCCGCCAGTCTGTCCATCCCTCTCGCCAAAAGGAACGCGCCGTATATCAAAATGAGCCGAAATATTATCAATGAATCATGGAAAATGCTGCGGCATACCTTTTCAAGCCAGGATTTGTCTCTGGCAGTCCTGGGCATTTCATGGTTCTGGCTCATAGGCGCGACTTATCTTTCGCAATTTCCCGTGTACGTGAAAAATGTGTTAAACGCGCAGTCATCCGTGGTCACGCTATTCTTGTTTTGCTTTACCGCGGGCATTGGCATCGGTTCGCTGGTATGCAATCGCATGCTGAAAGGCAGAATACACGCGACCTATGTGCCGCTCGCGGCGCTGGGCATGACATTGTTCGGTGTAGACTTGTATTTGGCCAGCCTGCAAATAAAATCAAACTCGATCGCGCCTATCACCTGCCTCGAATTTCTATCCCACGTTTCCCATTACCGCATTCTGATCGATTTGCTTCTTCTCTCCATGTGCGGTGGCATTTACATCGTTCCCTTGTATGCCATTCTGCAGCATGAAAGCGACCCTGAACATCGGTCACGCGCCATCGCCAGCAATAATATCATGAACGCCTTGTTCATGGTTGCCGCCTCCCTTGCCACCAGTCTGATGCTGTTCCTGAATTTTTCTATCATAACCGTGTTTCTCATTATCGCCGTGGCGAATTTTTTCGCGGCGGTTTACATCTGTAATCTCCTTCCGGAAGCGTTGATCAAATCCTTTCTGATCTGGCTGTTAAAATCTCTTTACCGCGTCGAGATCAAGGGCATGGATAATTATTATCAGGCAGGGAACCGTGTGTTGATCATAGCCAACCATACTTCGTTTCTTGACGCCGCTCTTCTGGCCACGTTTTTGCCCGACAGGCTGACTTTCGCTATCAATACGAATGTGGCGAAAACCTGGTGGATCCGTATAATGATGAAATATGTAAATACCTATACCATTGACCCTACCAATCCCCTGGCCGCCAAATCACTGATCGAGTATCTGCGCCACAACCACCGTGTCGTAATTTTTCCCGAAGGCAGAATCACTGTCACGGGAGCATTGATGAAAATTTATGAAGGCCCCGGACTCATTGCAGACAAGGCTGAGGCCAAAATCCTGCCAATTCGCATCAATGGCGCGCAATACACGCCATTTTCCTATCTGAGAGGAAAAGTCAAAATTCACTGGTTCCCGAAAATCACCATGACCATTCTGGAGCCGCGATCCATAGACTCGCCAGAATCACGCACCAGCCGCGACCGCAGACAACTGTTCAGCTCAAAGCTTTATGACATGATGTCTGACATGATTTTTCTCAGCAGCAATACCATCGAAACCCTGTTCCTATCCTTGCTGAACGCCGCGGAAGTCCACGGCGCAAGAACGAAAATCCTCGAGGATATCGAACGCAAACCCATCAGTTACAAGCAACTGATTTTGGCCAGTATCGTCTTAGGCAAAGCCCTCGCCAAAACCACAAAACAAGATGAGTGTCTGGGTATTCTCCTGCCAAACTCGATTGGCAACGTGGTAACCTTTTTCGCCATGCAGGCGTATCACCGCATACCTGCCATGATTAATTTCACCTCCGGCCTGCAAAATTGTCTGTTAGCATGCCGTACAGCCAATATAGGCAAGGTATATACCTCCCGAAAATTTCTCGAACTCGCCGGCTTGCAACACTTGGCAGACAGCTTGTCAAGTCACGGAATTCAGATTATCTATCTTGAAGATGTGCGCAGCCAATTAGGGACTTTAAACAAGCTGTCAGGCAAATTAGCCGCCATGTTTCCAAGATTCTATTATCATGCGGTCAACGGAATCAAAAAAGAAAACCTGCAGACGTTCGCGTCAAAACCCGCCGTGGTGTTGTTCACCTCCGGCTCGGAAGGCGCTCCCAAAGGCGTTGTATTAAGTCATCAGAATATTCAGGCGAACCGCTTTCAATTGATCGCGCGTGTAGACTTTAATCCATCGGACAAGGTCTTCAATGCCCTGCCGATGTTTCATTCATTTGGGCTGACCAGCGCAACCTTGCTCCCCATCATTTCCGGTATGCGGGTATTCATGTATCCTTCTCCGCTGCACTATCGAATTGTGCCTGAACTCTGTTATGACACCAATGCCACAATTTTCTTCGGAACAGATACCTTTCTGTCAAACTACGCCAAATACGCGCATCCTTACAATTTTTACAGCATGCGTTATGTGTTTGCCGGAGCGGAAAAACTGCGCGACGAAACACGCAAGATCTGGATGCGTAAATTCGGCATTCGGATCATGGAAGGCTATGGAGTGACAGAAGCTTCGCCTGTTCTTTCAGCGAACACACCCATGCAATACAAAATCGGTACTGTGGGCCGTCTGCTTCCCGGCATACGCTATCAACTCCTGCCCGTCGAAGGCATACAGAAAGGCTATCGCTTGCTGGTGGCGGGACCCAATATCATGATGGGGTATCTGTTTTCTCATGCTCCCGGTGTTATTTCTGCCCCTGACGACGGCTGGCATGATACCGGCGACATCGTTGACTTTGACGAGGAAGGCTATATCACTATCCTGGGGCGCGCAAAACGGTTTGCCAAGATCGCGGGTGAAATGGTCTCGTTAACCGCTGTTGAAGAAGTCATCCACGCCTTGTGGCCTCAGTATCAACATGCCGTGATTCATATGCCCGATGACCGCAAAGGCGAACAAATTATCCTGGTGACCAATTACAAAACCGCCCAGGTAAGCCAGCTCATTGATCATTTCAGGCAGCAAGGAATGGCAGAACTCTCACTGCCCAAAAAAATCCTGGTCCTCGCCGCGCTGCCAGTCATGGGCAGCGGGAAAGTGGATTACATGGCAGTCAGGGCACTGGTCGATGCGCAGTACGTGACTGAATCATGTCAGGATGATTGAGCAGGGCGCGATCCGGCTATCTGCCTGCAAGCTCCGCGCGCGGATTCTTCATGTGCGGAAATTCAAGCGCCGTTCCCCCCGGCATTCTCAGGTAGCTTTGATGGCCGCTTCAAATTCTTCATCGGTCGTTTTGTTTGAGAGGTCTTCTGCCAGAAACATGTACATGGCGGGTACGACAAACAAGGTGAACAATGTGCCAATCGCAATACCCGTTGCAATCACAAGGCCGATGTTGAACCGGCTTTCCGCTCCCGCTCCCGTGGCAAATATCAGCGGAATCACGCCTAACACCATCGCGATAGATGTCATCAGGATGGGACGCAGGCGGATTGCCGCGGCCATTTGCACCGCTTCGCGCTTCTTTTTACCGGTAAGCTGGAGATCGTTGGCAAACTGAACGATCAAGATACCATTTTTGCTGATCAACCCTATCAGGGTCACCAGGCCGACTTCACTATAGATATTGAGAGTGGCATTTCCGACACCCAGGCTGACAAAAATCATGGCGCCGCAAATCGACATGGGCACACTAATCAAAACAATAAACGGATCCCTGAAACTTTCAAACAGTGCCGCCAATGAAAGAAAAATGATAATCAATGCAAAAAAGAATGTCGCGATCAGCGCCGTTCCTTCCTGAATAAACTGGCGTGACTGCGAAGCGTAATCGACATAATAACCCTGAGGCAATACTTCCTTGGCAATTTGCTGCAGTGTCCCCAAGGCCTGGCCCATGGTAACGCCCGGAAATGCAATCGCTGAAATTGTCGTGGAATTCAATTGCTGGAAATGATTGAGTGATTCGGGCACAATTTCATTTTTCAAGCGGGCGATTGTGGATAACGGCACGGAAGACCCGTTGGCTGCCTTGATGTAATAATCCAGCGTTTGATGTGCGTTCAAACGGTCATTGCGTATCATTTGCGGGATCACCTGGTAGGATCGTCCCGCGTAATTAAAATAATTGATATATCCTTCGCTGAGCGACGCTCCCAGTACATTGCCTATGTCTTGCATGTTTAATCCCAATTCTGACGCCTTGTCTCTATCCAGAAGAATGGTCGTCTGGGTCTGATCGATCTTCAAGTCCGGATCAATATAGGCAAAAATTCCACTGGCGTATGCTTTTTCCAAAACTGCACTCAGCACCGTGTTGAGATTATCAAAGGTTTCAGTTGTCGTGATTACAAACTGAATAGGCAAACCGCTGCCGCCGCCAGGTAACGACGGCAGCTGAAATGCAGCGATTTTTGCCCCTGCGATCTTGTTTAGCTGATCCTGGATCAACGGCTGCAACTGGTTTGTCGTGCGTTTACGTTCATCCCAGGGTTTTAGCACCATGCCGATAATGCTCTGGTTCAATCCGCCGCTGCCATCCACCTGAAAGATATGATCAGTCTCCGGATATTCCGAGTAAATTTTACTCACCTGGTTCGCGTATAACTGTGTTTGTGCCAGCGCAGCATTCGCGGGCGCTGTGACTTGAGCTATGATGATTCCCTGATCTTCCTGCGGTGCAAGCTCCGACTTTGATGTCACAAAGAGAAAATAATTGCTTAATAAAATGACAACCGCGAAGACAGCAATGACAGGCAGGTTATTCAGCGCGTCATTCAGCGCCTTGTCATATCCATGCTGCAATTTCAAAAACAACCTGTCGGTAAATTCGATGAATTTGAATTTTTTTTCTTCCTTTGGCGGGTGCAGCAGCTTGGAACACATCATGGGTGAAAGTGTCAAGGCAATGATGGCTGACACAGTCACTGAACCCGCCAGCGAAAATGCGAATTCGGTAAACAAGGTCCCGGTCAAACCTCCCATAAAACCGATAGGAACATATACAGCGATCAGTACGACGGTAGTTGCCACAATCGGGCCGACCAGTTCTCTCGCGCCTATGACTGCTGCCTGAAGGCTGGTTTTGCCTTCTTCCATATGGCGTTGCGCATTTTCCACCACCACGATGGCGTCATCCACCACCAGACCAATTGCCAGCACCAATGCCAGCAAAGTTAGCAGGTTGATGGAATACCCCAAAGCCAGCATGATAAAAAATGTTCCGATAAGTGATAGTGGAATTGTGACAATCGGAATACTGACTGAATGCAGAGATCCCAAAAACAGGTAAATAACGATAGTGACAATGATAAAAGCTTCAATGAGGGTACTGATCACTTCCTTGATGGATGTACTTACAAACAGACTGGAATCATACACTATATTGGATTTAAGACCTTGAGGGAGCTGCTCCTCAATGGAGGGGTACACTTTTCTGACATTATCAATCACCGTAAGCAGATTAGCCGAAGGCGCAACCTTGATCCCTATGTAAACCGCCGTGCGCCCGTCGAAACTCACGGCTGAATCATAATTTTGCGCACCCAGCTGCACATTGGCGATATCCCCCAGCCGGATGATCGCGCCATTCTGTTCCTTGACAACCATCTTTCGAAAATCATCCACATTGGTCAGACTGGTATCCGCAGTGAGATTACGTATAAACATTTGGCCATCCGTGCGTCCGACGGCGGAGATAAAGTCGTTGTTAGCAAGCGCAGTGGAAACATCCGTAGGAGTAATGCCATACCCTGCCAGTTTCACGGGATCCATCCATGCCCGCAGCGCAAATGTCTGACCGCCCAATATTTCAGCAAGCTGTACGCCATTCACCGCCTGAAGCTTGGGTTGAACAACGCGAATAAGATAGTCGGTGATTTTATTCAGGGGTAGAACATCACTGTAAAAACCAATATACATGGCGTCTATGGTTTCCCCGACCGCAACTGAAATAACCGGTGATTGAGCGCTTTGAGGCAGCTGGTTCAATACCGCATTCACCTTGGTAGTGATATCTGATACCGCTTTCAGGGGATCGTAATTCAACAGTAGATTGACATTGATAGTGCTGGTGCCAGGAGTGCTGCTGGATGTCATGTAATCTATTCCGCCTGCCTGGGCAATGGAATTTTCCAGGGGTGTGGTGATAAACCCGGCAATGACATCAGGATCGGCACCGGTATAAGTAGTCGTTACCGTAACGACCGCATTTTCAGTAAAAGGATATTGCATGATGGGCAAGGAATCGACGGCGCGCAAACCCAATACCAGTATCGTCAGGCTGATCACGGTGGCGAGAACGGGTCTTTTTATAAATAGGTCCGTGAATTGCATAACCATCTTCCTTAGGCTTGATGCCTGTATTATTTGTCGATCAGTTTGGGCGCTGCGACATTACTTGGCTGAACTGAATTATTAACACTGATACGGCTGTTATTCTTCAGTTTAAGCTGACCGCTTGTCACCACCTCATCGCCCTCCTTCAACCCTGCCAATACCTGTATCTGATCACCGCGTGTTTCTCCGGTTGTTACAAATACCTGCCTGGCTATCAGGAGAGGTTCATTTTTGTCGTCATTACCCTCTTTTTTCACAACGTAGACAATATCTCCATAAGGATTAAACGTGATCGCCGATTGAGGCAGGGTCAAAAATGTTTTGGGCTCGCCCACTGTCACATCCACAGAAGCGTACATACCGGGCAGCAATTCAAGCTTGGGATTGTCCAGCGTGGCTTCCACTTCGACATTGCGCGTGTTCGTATCTACATTGGGCTGTATGGTTGTTATCCTGCCGGAAAACTGTTTTCCCTTGAAACTATCAGTTGTCACGATAACATTCTGGCCGACTTTCAACTGGGAAACCGCTTGCTGGGGAAGATAAAAATCGATGTAAATAGGATTAAGTGTTTGCAGACTGGTGACAGTATCCCCCACATTCAGATATTGGCCCGGGTTAACTTGTGAAATGCCCAGCCTTCCGCTGAAGGGCGCGCGCAGCGTCTTCTTCGCGACGGTCGCTGCCTGCTGGGCTGTCTGGCCTTGCAAATTTTTCAGGTTCCATTCATCTGTATCAACTTGCTGCTTGCTTACCGCGCGCACGGCATATTGTGCCTTGTCACGCTGATAGGTTATTTTAGCCAGTTCAGTCTGGGCCTGCAGCGAGTGCAACTGACCAATTTCCGCATCGGCATTCAACTGTACCAGTACTGTGCCTTCCGTAACTGTTGCCCCAGGCGTGAAATAAATCTTTTGTACCATGCCGGCCAGTTCCGTTGTCACATTGACGCCGACTATGGCGGTCAATGTGCCAACCCCCTTCAAACGGGACTGCCACGGACTGGATTGGACTTTCATAGTAGATACGGTAACAGCGGGTGCCTGCATCTTGGCCATATAGCGTTTGGTCATGAAGGAGGTAAATAATTTCCAGCCGAAAATCCCCCAAACAGGATACCCAGGAAAATCAGCATGATAATCATGCGCTTCTTCATTCAATCGTCTCCTCACGTTGCATTCAAACACTCCTGCACGCACCAGGGCTTGTTCCACCATCCGCCTCCCAATGCCTGGAAAAGAGCCGCGGTGTCATTATAACGCGCGGCTTTAGCTTGAATTACGGAAATACGCACAGTCTGGTATTGCTGCTGGGCATTCAGTAGAGAAAGATAATTGGTGCCGCCCAGGCGATACTGGCGTTCCGTCAAATACAAATTTTCACGCGCGGAATTTTCCGCCTGTTTTATGGCACGCAGGGTGCGGGCGTCTGTTTCCAATGCCCGCAACGTATCCGCGACGTTTTGAAAAGCCTGCAGCACCGTCTGCCGGTATTGAGCGGCAGCCTGGTCATAGGCTGCGATCGCTTCACGTCGTTGAGCGAACAAGGCACCGCCATGAAACAACGGCTGGGTAATGCCGCCAGTCAAAGACCATACTTTGGAACTGGAACCAAATAACTGCGATGGAACCGGGGATTCCCAGCCATAAGAGCCCGTTATCGTAAACTGTGGAAATAAATTTGCCGTTGCCACGCCAATATTCGCACTTGCAGCGTGTAATAAGGCTTCGGATGCCCGCACATCAGGACGCTGCCTGACCAGGTTGGAAGGCAGCGTGACGGGAAGCTTGTCCGGTAATACCAGTGCATCCAGTCTGATATCAGGAAGCGGACCATCCGGAAACGCGCCGATCAGAACAGACAGTGCATGACGTGTCTGGGAATAACTTTTTTGCAGTGGCGGCAAAGTAGCCCGTGTCTGGTCTACGAGTGTCTGCTGCGTCAAGACGGTTTCTCTTGAGACTCCGCCTAACTTCAATTGCTGCTCAAGAATATGCAGCTGGCCTTCCTGTGCGCGTATCAACTCATGCGTAGCCTGAATTTGCGCCTGATATGACGCTGCGGAAACCGCTGTGGTGACGATGTTTGCTGTCAGGGTCAGATAAGCCGCAATCAACTGGAACTGCTGATAATCCACTTGCGCACGTAAGGACTCTATCTGTCGCCGCGCGCCGCCGAAAACATCCAGTGTGTAACCGACCTTCACAGAGGCATTAAATACGTTAAAAATGTTCCCTGAACTCGATGAACCCAATGTCGCCCCGGTGAACCGCTGACGCTGGCCGCTTAAACCTGCGTCGAATGCGGGAAAAAGAGAATTGCCAATTTGCGCATTCAGGGTTTCTTGCGCCACACGCAGCGCTGCGTAAGAAGCCGCAAGATTGGGACTGTTAGCCAGCCCTGTTGTAATGAGACGATTCAACTCCCGTGAATGAAATAAATACCACCATTCCGTCGGCAGGTTATTGACGCTGACAAAGGTCTGAGCTTTGCCGGCCTCTCCGGCAGAGCGGGTTTGCACTGTCTTTGCCGGAAGCGGTGTTTCCGTATACCGGCTGACACGAGGCGGCGCAGGGGAGTGAAAGTCCGGTCCAACCATGCAGCCAGAAACCATCATACTCACCGAAGCTGCGAGAACCGTGTATTTTGCCCGTTTCCTGAGAGCGTGCATTCATTTGCAATCCATGCTGATTCAACCTAGTAACTTAGCACAAAATGGCGTTCGAGCAAATATCGGAACCTGTTATTTCTGGTCTAGGGAAAACGCCCCGGCTCGCGTCACTTTATTAACGGCGTTACGCCAGCCCAGGTATAACTTGTCACGCTCGGTTTTTGACATTTGGGAGACAAATGACGCCGACATTTGCCACATTTTGGAAATATCATCCAGAGACTGATATAATCCTGCCTGTAATCCGGCGAGATAAGCAGCTCCCAGCGCGGTTGTTTCGATGCAAACCGGACGATGCACTTGTAAATTGAGGATATCGGACAAAAACTGCAAGAGCCAGTTATTCGCCGCCATCCCTCCGTCCACTCGCAGTGTATTCAACCCGGAATGACAATCTGACTTCATGGCTTCAAGCAGATCCCGGGTCTGATAGGCGACATTTTCAAGCGCAGCCCGCACAACATGTTCTCTGCCGCTGCTTCTCGTCAAACCCAACAAGGCGCCTCTGGCATCCGGATCCCAATAAGGCGCCCCCAGGCCTGTAAACGCCGGTATTAAATACACACCTTCGGTACTATGAACTTTTTTTGCGAGCGCTTCAGTTTCAGCGGCATGGGTAATGAGCCCAAGTGTGTCTCTGAGCCATTTCACCGTCTCACCCGCGGAAAAAATGCTTCCCTCCAGACCATAAGTCACGTGATGATCGATGCGGTACGCTATGGTTGAAAGCAGCTTGTTATTTGACTGTATGACTCTGTCGCCTGTGTTCAACAACATAAAACACCCCGTGCCGTAAGTGGCTTTTACCATGCCGGAGTGAAAACACGCTTGCCCAATCGTCGCTGCCTGCTGATCGCCCGCCATTCCGGTAACCGGAACGCTTTTCCCAAGAATAGAGCCATGAATGTCGCCAAAATCCGCGGTATTGTCTTTCACAACAGGCAACATGACAGCAGGAATATTAAATGCTCTCAAAATCTCGTCATCCCAGGTTTGATCATGTATGTTAAACAATAATGTCCTGGAAGCATTTGTCGCATCTGTCGCATGCGATTTGCCATGCGTCAATTGCCACAACAAAAATGTATCCACTGTGCCGAATAACAAGTCACCCTTTGCTGCCCGTTCGCGGACGCCTTGGACATTCTCCAGTATCCATACAATCTTGGTGGCAGAAAAATAGGGATCCAGTAATAATCCGGTTTTGTGATAGACCATTTCTTGCAAGAATGTTTTTGATAACTGCCTGCACATTTCACTGGTTCTGCGGTCTTGCCACACAATAGCAGGATAGACGGGTTTTCCGGTTATCCTGTCCCAGATGACTGTGGTTTCACGCTGATTCGATATGCCGGCGGCGGCGAGGGAATCTGCATCGAGATTTGCCTTTCCTAGCGCTGCGCGGCAACACTCCACTGTATTTGCGAACATCTCGAGTGGATCTTGCTCAACCCATCCATCCCTGGGGAAAGTCTGCCGCAAGGCCATTTCATGCTGACTGATCAAGCAGCCGCGGCGGTCAAAAATAATTGCGCGGCTATTGGTTGTACCCTGATCAATAGCCAATAGATAATTACGCATTGTCTTCATCCTCAATCATCTGGCTCGAACCGCGGCAGGCGGCTGTCTGCGCGATAATTCGCAGGATTATAGCGTGTTGCCGGCGTGAAGTTGAAATCATTTAATGGAGAGGAATTTTACTTTTCATATAATTCATGCCGTTCATGCCATTCCGCGATTGATTCTTCTGGGTATCGCGCAAAACACACCTCTCTTTTGCCTTTGGGAATATCACACCAGCCAGCCGCATAATCGAGCATGATGTGAACGCGTTCAGGCGGAATGGGCAAGGGCGTATCAATCGCTGACGCGAAAGGATGAACAAGATCAGGCCAGGCAGGATCAGAAATCCACAAACAGCTGGCACAGCGTTGACAAAAATGCCGGCGACCTGTGCTTCGTTTGGGCCGGTTTTCCCGGGTTCGTCCCAATATGGCGTGGTAAACTTTCACATATTGTTTTCCAATGACTTTAAGACTATCAGCCTGCCCCATGATATTGATGGCATACCCACCTCCACCCGCGGTCTTGCGGCAAATGGAACAATAACACCGCATGAATGGATAAGGCGTATGGGAATTGACTTCAAATCTCACCGCTTTGCAGTGACAAGATCCTTTTAATAACATGATTGTCTCCCTATGATGGCGTGTCATATGAAAAATCTGCCGGTCTGGCGAGTCCCATCATGAATCCGGATTGATGGAAACCTGTTTTTTCAAAAATCTGATCAGATGATCATGATAGTCTTGCAATACTCCGCGCCTAGCCTGATCATCCATATTCATAACACCGTATGCAATAAATGGTGACAAAGGTGAAATGCCGGCAAACCGGAATGTATGATGAATGGGCTTGAGGTACTGATCCATCCTGCCATGTATGCCGCTCTCTTGGTAAGCACTTTCCGGTGACTGCGTGGTGACTGATACCAAAACCTTCCTGGGCTTCAACAGACCGCTGTCGAACCATTTATCCTTGTCAAAAGCAAAACCCGCAGTGAATATGCGATCAAGCCATCCTTTTAAAATGGCTGGCATTCCAAACCACCATAGAGGAAATTGCAATAGTACGCTATCACACCAGGCCAGCTTGCTCTGTTCTTCCTTGATGTCATTGCTTAAAAGATCATTCAAATAGGCATCACGCTGTATCATCCCGTACTGACGGGATGACAGATCGTGGCCGTTCCTGAAATCACTCCAGCTGGCAACCGGATTGAATTTCATTGCGTATAAATCAGAAATCCTGACTTCAAAGCCCATGGATTCCATCGTACGCACAGCCATATCTCTGAGCGCAGCGTTAAATGAGCTTGGCTCGGGATGAGCATACACAATCAAGATTTTCATTTTAATGCCTGTTTCACATTAACAATTGCAATCCGCTATCCAGCTTGTCCCCTCCCTTCAATCAGGGTGAGTTTAGAATGTCCAGCATGGGCCTTCTCGCTTCAGGGCCATAAAAAACCCCGCCCACCGGGACAGCATGATTAATGGCCTCCATGACTTGACTAATCCAGACAGGTCCAAAACCTCCGCACAGCTCGATACACTGCACCCCTTCTTCCACCAGTTTTTTTGCTACCTCAATTACATGTTCTTTATGATTCATATCAATGCCAATGATTTTGACTCGCGTCTGGTCGGACTTCATTTCATCGATATCTTTTTCATGATTAAAACCAGGTGACAAGTAAATAAAAGCCCAGTAACGTAATGCCATCACATTCTCCTCTTGCCGGATCTTTCTTTTATCAATTATTAGGAACAAGAATGAATCATCATTCCACTTTTGAAAACACTGCCCTGTCATTCCCAACCCAAACACAAAACGCTCATCGCCTTGTGCATTATCATTTCCCATGAATGGGAGACAGAACTCATATTATAAGTCACTTCATTTTTTTCGTACATATAACGTTTTGACCACTCTGGCAACAATTCTGCCTTCCTGATCAAACAAATCCACGGGACGATCAAACACAAACTTTTCATTCATATCCGCCTGGTGCCTGATAGCTTGAATTTCTTCCCTAGTAAAGGCAAAAGTCGCGCGCAGAGTGTCTTTCCCGGGCTTTTTAAATTCTATATAAGCCGCCTTATCCCAGACGATGTAATTCTCGCCCAGATTTTTAATCAGCATCAACATATAAAACGGGTCTGTCATGGCATACATAGATCCGCCAAAATGGGTGCCGACATAATTGCGGTTATACCAGCGCAAACTCATGCGTACTGTTATTGTGCGAAAATCATCGGTAATTTTTTCAATCCAGATTCCGGTACCCAGATAAGGAGGCCAAAAATTAATCATCCAGCGTAGCAGGCATACCGGAATTTTCTGCGTCCAGCGGTAAGCATAAGTCGCGCTCATGAAATGTCCACCCTGTCATGTTTCATCTCTTTCCTGCTGACCCATTGGTCAGCCATCATTGCAAACGAATTTTCCGCAAACGGGAAGCATTCAGGATAACAGACACCGAACTCAGACTCATGGCCGCCGCGGCAAAAATGGGGCTTAATAACATTCCGGTCCAGGGAAACAACACGCCTGCCGCAATCGGAATACACAATGCATTATAAATAAAAGCCAGAAACAGGTTCTCACGAATGTTACGCATGACATGCTGACTGAGCTTGCGCGCGCGCGATATCCCGGTTAAATCTCCTTTCACCAAAGTAATGTTTGCGCTTTGCATGGCTATATCCGTGCCTGTTCCCATGGCAATGCCGATGTCTGCTTCCGCCAGTGCCGCGGCATCGTTGATCCCATCCCCTGCCATGGCCACGATATTTCCCTCATCGCGCAATCGCTTGATGACTTCCGTTTTCTTATGAGGAAGCACATCAGCTTCAAAAGACGCAATCTTCAATCTGTCCGCAATCGCGGCAGCGGTGGTGGCATTATCACCCGTTACCATCATGATTTGCAGGCCTTCGTCGCGTAAGGCATTCAATGCTTCGGGCGTAGTGGGCTTGATGGTATCTGCGACGCTGATCAAACCTGCGATACGGTCTTCCACCACCACGAACATGACTGTGCCGCCGTCACGGCGCAGCTGCTCCGCTGGCTCTTGAATGGAACCTTGCGAGATGCCCAGCATTTCCAGCAACTTGTTATTCCCTAAGGCGACTCGCTTTTGATCGACCATCCCGATAATTCCCTTGCCCACCTCGGCATGAAATTGATCAGGCCTCTGTATGGTTATATTTCGGGTCTTTGCGGCGGATAAAATGGCTCCAGCCAGCGGATGTTCGCTATGACTTTCCAGACTGGCCGCGTAAAATAACAAGTCGGATTCTGAATATCCGGTCATGGGAACAGTCTTGTTAATCTGAGGCTTGCCCAGTGTCAATGTCCCGGTTTTATCGACGACAAGCACACTGACTTTTTCAAATCTTTCCAGGCTTTCAGCATTTTTGATCAAGATTCCAGCCTGCGCGCCTCTGCCCATACCCACCATAATAGACATGGGAGTCGCAAGCCCCACGGCACAGGGACAGGCGATAATAAGAACCGATATGGCGGAAACCAATCCGTAAGTCATCGCGGGATCGGGGCCAAACAATGTCCAAGCGAAGAAAGTGATTACCGCGATACCTATCACTGCCGGCACAAAATAAGCGGAAATCGAATCAGCCAGGCGCTGAATGGGAGCACGAGAATGTTGTGCTTCCGCCACTTGCTGCACAATCTGCGACAACATCGTTTCGCTGCCCACGTGCTGCGCCAGCATGATGAAAGTTCCGGTCAAATTTACTGTCCCGCCTATGACCTTGGCATCTTTTGCTTTCTCAACCGGAAGCGATTCGCCGGTAATCATGGATTCGTCAATTGCGCTGGAGCCTTCAACAATAACGCCATCCACTGGAATCTTTTCGCCCGGACGAACCCGCAGCCTGTCATTCACATGCACTTCTCCCAGAGGAACATCCACTTCACTTTCATCCGCCATGATTTTGCGGGCCAGTTTCGGGGTCAGGTCAAGCAGCGCACGCAAAGCCAGGCCAGTCCGTTCTCTTCCTTTTATTTCCATGATTTGGCCAAGCAAGACCAAAACCGTGATGGCTGCCGCGGCTTCGAAATACAAATTGACCTGGCCATGCATGCCTTTAAACGCGGGCGGAAACAAGCCTGGAAATATCACGGCAATCACGCTGTAACCAAAGGCCACGCCAATACCTAGCGCAATCAAGGTAAACATATTCAGGCTGAACCTTATCAGCGATTGTCCTGCTTTGGTCATCAAAGGCCAGGCGGAATAAAACACAACCGGGACTGCAAGAATCAGTTGAGCCCAGGAAGATACCCCGGGGGGGATGGCGCGTACCCAGTTGGAAAGCAGCGGTATATCCGCGCCCATGGTGAGGAAAAAGATGGGAACAGTGAATACCACGCCCAGCCAAAACCGCCAGGACATATCCATTAGTTCTTCATTAGGTTCTTCACCCGCGGACACGGCCATCGGCTCCAATGACATGCCGCATATCGGGCACGAGCCTGGTCCTTGCTGAATGATTTCCGGATGCATGGGGCAAGTATAGGAAGCTTGTTTATCGCCGCGAAGAGATTGTTTCCCTGGCGGTGAGGCGGAAGGTGAATGATGTTTGTGATGATGGCTTGAGTGCGCACAGCATTTTTCATCAGGTGTATTGTTTGATTCGGGTTCTGCCATATGAATATTTTCCTTAAAGATCAAATGTCCCGCATGGAACTTTTGGTTTATGATTGCATATACATAAGCTAAGCTAGGCTGAAACCCGCTTCAAAACCCGGCATGCATTTGCTGTCAGACTTTTTGAAACAGGTTGCAGAGTTCATTCATATTGGTTCCTACACTGCTGATAGAATCAGGGAGATATTACCATGCCAGGAAAAAAAATTTCACATTTGATGTTTGGCGTTTTGGCTGTACTGGGTGTCAACCTCGCCCACGCGAGCGTGACCATCCCGATAGAATTATTCAATGCCACCAGCGGGAAAGTGCAAAATATAGGCAGCATTACTGCCGAAGACTCCTTTTGCGGGGTGTTACTGACTCCTGATCTGAAGGGTTTGCCGCCCGGCGTGCATGGATTCCATGTGCATGTTAATCCTTCTTGTGCTGATAATGGGAAAGCGGCGGGTGGACATCTGGATCCTGCCAATTCAGATCAACATAATGGTCCTTATAGCAAGCATGGGCATCTGGGGGATTTGCCAGTATTAATTGTCAACAATGATGGAACAGCGACCCTCCCGACGCTGGCGCCGCGTTTCAAACTGTCCCAGATCCTCGGACATGCCATCATGATTCATGCCGGCGGAGACAATTATTCGGATAAGCCGGAAAAACTGGGTGGCGGAGGAGCGCGCATTGCGTGCGGGGTCATTGAAAAAAAACCGGCATGAACTTCCCTGACAAACACCAGAATAGAATTGTCCGTAAGGCTTTACTCTGCAAATCAAGATCTTCCGCCGCATGAACAGCCGGCGTCTTTTGCGCCGGCTTTTATAGCCATCCCGGAATAAACCGGTCCGCTGACCGTAATTCCAGTTTATGCGACCTCCAATCCGGATCATGTTCGCCGACCAGGTTCCAAAAACGTCTTGAATGATTCAAGTATTTCGTATGACAGAGTTCATGAATGATGATATGGCGCAATAACCGATGCGGAAGAAAAACCAGTTTATAATTCAGACTGATTGATTTTTTTGACGTGCAACTTCCCCATACCGTTTTTTGATCGCGCACCGCAGCGCTTGCATATTCCATACCCGTTACTAAACTTAGCGTTTCCAACTGGGAAATGAGATAATCACGCGAGTAATTTCTTATCCATGCAATGAGCTTCTTCCTGCATTGGGTTGTTTCATGAATTTTCCCGGTCAGAACGATTTCACGATGAGGACGTTGAATGATTTCAAGCCTGGATTGGCACGCGACATAATGGATCTTCCATAGCTCATTTAGAGCATTAAATTCCACATGATCAGGCCTCATTAGCGTCGGCGGTACTGTTGCCTGCGAAAGCGCGATCTGTTTAATAATCCAGGATTTATTTTCCTCGAGTATGCGCGGAATTTCATGCAAATTAAAACTCGGCGGAACGGTAATTTCCAGGCCGTCATGATGGCTGGCCCTCATTTTCACCCGTCGCGCCAGCCGGTGCCTTCTGACTTTATACTGTGGCGGCCAGACTACGGCGGATTGTCCTGGTATCATAAGCATCTGACTTCATCATTAAAAATTGCTGTTATAAAATTCCGGATGCGACCGCAAACAATACGCGGCCAAGCTCCCTGGACAGATCCTGACGCCATTCAGGACTTGATGAGCTGCGCCTTGTTCTCTTTGGACAGCGAAACCGGTGTGCCAGCCTTCTTTCTTTCTATGATATGGAACAAGTCTGTCACATTCCCATCGATAGACGGCATGCGCTCGACAAAGTGCCGTGTCATTCCCAAAAGCATTTTGCTGCCTGTCTTTTGAAAGAGAAACGGCAAAACAGCGTGTATGATGCACGCCAGTCCTCCAGTTATCATCTTGATCCCAAACAGTGTTGCAAACTTCATATGCTGAAAGTAGCTTTCGCCTATGCTGTGAGGATGTTCGGTAAATATATTTCTCATATTGTTTCCTATGCGATTCTTTCCATGATCTGATTATCTGCTGGTTGTGTGCCGCGCGCTATTTGTTGCCGCCAGGTATCCAGTACCATCATGTTCCCCAGCGTATCTTGCCGCGACATGGACATGCATTGATCTGCGCCGTCAAGAACATGCCGGCTCACGGCATCAATCTGATAAGTATATAATGATCGCTCAGCAGTCACATTGATTTTTACAGTTTCGCCGTTCTGGTAATGATGAATAATAAAACTGTTTTCTGTACGGTCAGGCAGCCAGGGATTGGAGATAAGACGTAAAGACCCCTTCGTTCCGATAATTTCGAAACGCGCGCACATGCTGATGTCATCCGCCGCTGTCACCATTGCCAGCATGTCATTCTCAAATTTCATCAACAGGCTGCCCTGGTTATCATTCCGAGTTGTGCTGACTCTTCCAAGTGAAGTGATTTCCAGAGGTTCCGCCATGCTTTTTCCTTGCGCGCTTCCGGCCAGCAAGCGTATCAGAGAAACCGGATAACAACCAAGATTCAGAATGGCACCGCCTTCGACCGGATTAGCCAAATCGACAATGTCTGCCATATAGACAGCGTTAAACAACGTGATTTTGCCCAAAACATGACTTGAAACCACTTCCTTCAATTTGTTTATCAGGGGATGGCAGCGATACATGAGCGCTTCCATACAAAACACGCCGTGTGTTTGAACGGCTGCCAACGCGGTACGCGCATCATCGATACGGGTCACGAAGGGTTTTTCACACAAGATATGTTTTCCGGAGGCGGCACACCGCACAATCCATTCTTTATGCAAGTGGTTTGGCAACCCAATATAGACGACATCCACCTCAGGATCATCAAGTACATCCTGATGGCATGAATAGTGGCGGGGAATATTATGTGTATGGGCAAAGTCCATGGCAGTTTTCAAAGACCGGCTTCCAACCGCATATAATTCGCTGATTGATGATTCCCGAATGGCTTTCGCCATCGTCGCAGAAATCATGCTGGTTCCAAGAATACCCCATTTAACAGGCACACGAGCCATGATCAACACCTCTGATGATTTTGTAAATACCGCCTATTCCAAGCATCAATCTGCTATGTGCTATCAATACCGGTCATGAGCTGATCCTGGGTAATCCGGAAAGCCGGAATGAGGAAACCGCGATGGAGCAAGCTCATTTCGTGAGCTCCGTCAATCAAGGATTGACTTTTAACACGGCCGGGATTAACTTCTAGCCCATATCTTCAGGGCAGGGTGCAATTCCCTACCGGCGGTAATTTTACTTCGTATGCGCCAAGTAAGAAAGCCCGCGAGCGCTTTTTCTAATGAAGAAGGTCAGCAGATTTGGTGTGATTCCAAAGCCGACGGTACAGTCCGGATGAAAGAAGATAAACCTGCTTATGAGCAAGAGCGCAGGCGCGGACAGCGATGGCCCATGGTCATCCTCACCGCCTTGCCATCGTACTTTGCCTGGTCGATCAAGCCCTGAGAAAAAACATATTAAACAAAGGCTTGAATATATCATGTCACATTCCGAGTTCATGTCGCTGGCTCTGCGTCTGGCCGAAAAAGGCCGTCTCACTGTTTCGCCCAACCCAATGGTTGGTTGTGTGATCGTGAGTCAGGGACAGATCGTTGGCCAAGGATTCCATCAGCAGGCAGGCGGCCCGCATGCGGAAATAATGGCTTTACAGCAGGCGGGCAGCATGGCCAAGGGCGCCACCGCCTATGTAACACTGGAACCTTGCTGCCACCATGGCAAGACCCCGCCCTGCACGACCGCACTCATTCAGGCTGGAATTAAACAGGTGTATGCCGCCTGCACGGACATCAATCCTCTGATCTCCGGCGCCGGCGCTGCGCAATTGCGTGCCGCGGGCATACAGGTTGAGACCGGGCTGATGGAAAAGGAAGCACTCGGCTTAAACGAAATATTTTTCCATTACATGAAACATAACCGCCCATTCGTAATCGCCAAATGGGCGATGTCACTGGATGGGAAAACGATTACTGCCTCTGGCGACAGCCGTGACATTTCCTCCCAGGCATCAAGACAGCATTCACATCAGTTCAGACAACAGGTTGACGCCATCTTGATCGGCGCGAATACCGCGCGACAGGATAATCCATTTTTAACGGTGAGGTATTCACCAGAAACAGGACTTCCTGTTCGGCATCCATTACGAATCGTGTTATCCGGCAAGGGCAGCCTGCCCCTAGATTTGAACCTATTCGACCCGCGTCTTCCCGGAAAAACCCTGGTGGCAACCACACCGGACGCGGATCAACATCATATCGCCTCCCTGCGTGAACAAGATGTGGAAGTTCTGGTTTTACCAGCAAACTCACGTCATCAAGTCGATTTGCATTCTCTCATGAGCGAGCTTGGCAGAAGACAAATCACCAGCCTTCTCGTTGAGGGCGGCATGACCGTTCACGAACATTTTTTTCATGAAAACCTGGTGAATAAAATACACGTTTATCTCGCCCCCGCTGTAATTGGCTCATTAAAAAATAAGCGCTTCCTGGATGAATTCAAGGTCTCAACATTAGATAAAGATATTTTTATTACTTCTGACTATAAGGAGCACTGTGATGTTTAGCGGAATTGTGGAAACCACGGGAGAAATATCCCGCCTGGTTACATCCGGCGGGTGCAAGGATTTCACCATCTCGCCCTCGTTGCCGTTTAATGACATCGTTATTGGTGAAAGTATCGCTGTCAATGGCGTTTGCTTGACTGTTACCGGTTTTACTTCATCAGGATTCAATGTAACCGCCGTCCCGGAAACACTGAGACTCACCAACCTGGATCAATTAATATCAGGCAGCGCGGTCAACCTGGAGCGTTCGCTGAAGTTGAACTCCAGATTGGGCGGACATGTGGTGCAAGGCCATGTTGACGGAACCGGACAGATTATGGAGCTAGCCCATGATGACAGCGATGCGCTGATGGTCAAAATCAGTCTTCCTGATATCTTGGCAAAATATATCGTTAACAAGGGATACATCACGCTGGACGGCATGAGCATTACTGTTATACAGGCTGCGAACACCTGGTTTACCGTCACCTTGATACCACATACCCGTGAAGTCACTATCGCCCATCAATATACCGTTGGAAGCAAGATTAACATCGAAGTCGATATCCTTGGAAAATACGTAGAGAAAATGTTAGGAGCATACAAACATGCTATCAGCCATTGAACGCGTCGAATCAGCCTTAAGCGACTTCAAAAAGGGGAAGATGATCATTCTGACGGATGATTCTGAACGTGAAAATGAAGGCGATCTCATCATCGCCGCTGAACACGTGACCACCGAATCCATGAATTTCATGATTCGTAACGGCAGCGGCATCGTTTGTGTTGCCATGCTGGCAACCCAGTTAAGGCAGCTGGATCTGCCGCTCATGATCTCGCACGATCAAAATACCAGTATGCGCGGCACACCCTTCACCATATCAGTAGACGCGCGAGAAGGTATTACCACTGGCGTTTCAGCACATGACAGAACGGTAACGATCAAAAAAATGATGGAATCCCGTGCTTTTGCGCATGACCTGGTCAAGCCCGGGCACATATTCCCGTTACAGGCAAAAGACGGCGGGGTATTTGAACGGCAGGGGCATACGGAAGGAGCTGTGGACCTGGCCAGGTTGTCAGGCTGTAAACCGGCGGCTGTCTTGTGTGAAATCATGAACCCGGACGGAACGATGTCAAAAGGAGACCAGTTAAGCGCTTTCGCAAACCGGCATCAGCTTGCCATACTGTCGATCGACGATATCATGACGTACCGCATACACCATGAGAACCTGCTGGCGGAAGAAGCTTCCGCTTCGTTTCTGCTCGATGAATATGGCAATTATCAGATGAGTGTGTACAAGGAAAAATACAGCGGCTGTGAACATGTCGTCTTGATGAATGACAGCAAGCCTTCGCAACAGCCGATGCTGGTCAGAATACACTCCTCCTGCTTCACCGGAGATTTATTCGCATCCCGGCGGTGTGATTGCAACAAGCAATTACGATATTCCCTGCAGCGCATCAGCGATGAAGGCGGAGTTCTTATCTATCTGAATCAGGAAGGACGCGGCATAGGATTATTCAATAAAATTCGCGCCTACGCTTTACAGGAAAAGGGATACGACACGGTGCAGGCAAATGAAAAACTGGGGCTGCCGGTTGATTCCAGAAAATATTACATAGCAGCAAACATTCTTAAAAATCTGAACATCAATGAAATCCGCTTGATGACAAACAATCCCGGCAAAGTAAGGGATTTGAAAAAATATGGAATCAAACACGTTGAAAGAATACACATGCCGGCATTTGCGGACCAACACAATCAGTTCTATCTTCAAACAAAAAAAGCCAAGCTCAATCATGATATCAATATGACCATGACTTGATCAAAAATTCAATAAAATCAAATTCTCTTCTTCTCCAGGAGCAGCCATGAAAGAACATAGATATGCCATTATTGTGAGCCGTTTCAATGAACATGTTACTGAAAAATTATTAAAGGGCGCGTTAGAAAGATTGGCTGAAAAAAAGATACAAGACAGCGATATTACTGTAATCAGGGTTCCCGGCGCCGTGGAAATCCCCCTCGCAGCCCAATTGATAGCGAAAAAAGGCCGCCATTCAGCCATCATCTGTTTAGGCGCTGTCATTCGCGGCGAAACCAGTCATTACGATTCTGTATGCCAGCAAGTCAGCCAAGGCTGCCAGCGTGTCATGCTTGATTATTCCATACCGGTCATTTTTGGCATCTTGACCACGGAAAATGATGAGCAAGCACTAGACCGCGCAGGCGGGACTCATGGTCATAAGGGAAAAGATGCCGTTGATACGGCGATGGAAATGGCACATCTGGCAAGTGAATTGACTTCTGATGGCTCAATCAGTATAGGTTATTATTGACAGAAACCGTGTCTTTATTGAACCATGCATGCCCGTTGCCGTCATTCAATCATGGATTTTCAAAAACACATACATCACGAGGAAGCTTATTGAAATATAGATGCTTCAATTCATTTTATTTTCAGTGCGGATGAAAGCGGTTTATTTGTTTCATGTTCTAATTCGCACGAAACTCTAGGTCTGTATTTATCACAGCTTGCTGCGGCCGCACCCAGATGTGACGAAGAGACACGAGTCACCTTCTCTGATTGAAACGGCATTGCCGGCGCCGCAACATCTTTTGCAACTTTTCTCGCGGGAACTCCGGCAAGGACTTGCAGAACAAAAGTGGTTGATTGTGCGCTGTTCAGGTTTTTGTAACTGATGGTTCGCGATAATAATGCATTCCAGGCTTCCAGGTTACCGCCCTTCATATGATCAATAAAAAATCTTTCCTTGGCCATCCAGGAAAATGTTTTGTAATTTGCGTCATAAAAATTGGCTATGGCGGTATATTGATCAACCAGGTCCGTTGCTTTTTCCAAAGTGTCTGCACGATCCAGGTCATTTAGATTCAGCAGCTCCAGCTTGAATAACTCAACCGAATACTTATGGCTCATCAGACTTAATAACCGGATTCTTAGCGCCTGTAAAGCGGCCTGTGCTTCCACCGAATGCGCATTGGATAGTTTGTTTGCCAATATTTTATATTTTGCTTCAGCACTTTCCTTCAGACTGTCGTTATCGAATCGACTTACCATCTCTTGCTCCTCCATGTTAGCCTAATGGTATATTATAATGTCCACTTTATACGATATCAGGACGAACACCACGTTAAGGCGATTAACGTAAACACAGTTATCAGGATGGTCGTGTTATCACACTTGCACTCTTTACTCGATCAGCTTCCATGTTATCAATCAATGCTTAACAAAACGTTAAGAATCCCGCTGCAACGATCTTACAAGACTTTCAAGTTCATCCCAGCGTTGGTACGCTTTTTCCAGGTCTGATTCCAGCTGATTGAGTTTATTGAGAGTTTCAGAAACTGTCTTTTGGTCTTGTTTGTAAAAATCCGGATGATTAATTTCTTCTTGAACCCTATGCTGGGCTGACTCCAAATTCTCAATTAATGTTGGCAGCCCGTCCAGCTCCTTCTGATCTTTATAGCTTAATTTTTTCGATTGCCGGATTTGTGTACAGGCAGCCTTGCCTGTATCCGGCCTGATCAGGGATGATTTTTCACCTGACTGGATATTTTTTTGCTGTTGCCTCCATTGACTATACCCGCCCACATACTCTTGTATCCTGCCGTCGCCTTCAAAAACCAGCAAGCTGGTCACCACATTATCCAGAAACGCCCTGTCGTGGCTGACTAACAACATAGTGCCCTGATAATCACTTAGCAACTCTTCCAGCAGTTCCAGTGTTTCAATATCAAGATCATTGGTCGGCTCATCCATGACCAGAAGGTTGGCTGGTTTGCTAAAAAGTTTCGCAAGCAGCAGCCTGTTGCACTCGCCTCCAGACAACGCCTTTACTGGCGTTCTCGCGCGCTGGGGAGTAAACAGGAATTCAGTCAGATAACTCATGATGTGTTTCCTGTGACCATTGCACTCCACCCACTCGCTGCCTTCCAGCACATTATCAATCACTGTCTTTTCCGGATCGAGAGAACGCCGCTGCTGGTCAAAATAGGCAATTTGCAGCTTCGTGCCCAGCGTGACCGTTCCCTGACGTGGCGTGATTTTGCCTAGGAGAAGATTGAGTAAGGTGCTTTTTCCCACCCCGTTAGGGCCGATTAAACCCAGCCTGTCTCCCCGCATGATACGTATGGAAAAATTTCGAATAACCGGTTTTTCATCAAAACCATGGCTTATGTCATATGCTTCGATAACGAGCTGGCCTGATCTGTCGCCCTCGTTCACATTGAAAGACGCTTTGCCCTGGATTTCACGGCGCTGGCCGCGCTGACGGCGCATGGCTTCCAGCGCCCTGACCCGCCCTTCGTTACGGGTACGCCGCGCCTTGATTCCTTGCCGTATCCAGATTTCTTCCTGCGCCAGCTTTTTATCGAAATCAGCATTTTGTTTTGCTTCAGCATGAAGCATTTCTTCTTTTCGGCGGAGAAAGTTTTTATAGTCGCCCGGCCACGATGTCAGGTGTCCGCGGTCGAGTTCAATGATGCGGGTGGCAAGGCGTTGCAGCAGGGCACGATCATGTGTAATGAATACTAGTCCGCAGCCTGAAGCTAGTAACTGCTCTTCCAGCCACTGAATGGCTTCGATATCAAGATGATTGGTGGGTTCGTCAAGCAGCAGCAAATCAGGCGCCGCAACCAGTGATTTTGCCAGCGCGGCGCGGCGCAGCCATCCGCCTGACAAGTCAGTCAATCGTTTGTCCGGATCCAGTTCCAGCCTGCTCAGGATACTATTGATATTGTTTTCAAATTCCCAGCCGTTGAGCGCATCGATTTGGTGTTGAATTTTTTCAAGCTGTGCGAATTCAGACTGCGTATGTCCCTGTCCCAATCTATGAGTAAGCGCATGATATTCGGCTAATAGCTGTCCGGTCTCCAACAATCCTTCTGAAACGAATTCATACACACTCATTTGCAGATTAAGAGGCAAATCCTGGGCAAGCCGCGCGCACCGCAAGTGGGGCTTGCGCCAGACAGAGCCTCTGTCCGGCGTTAATGTGCCTTCAATAATTTTCAGCAAAGATGATTTTCCAGCGCCGTTTCTTCCTATCAGGCACACACGCTCGCCCTTGCCTATCTGCAATTTGACATCATCCAGCAACGCATCCAGACCATAGGCCAATGACACGTTATCCAGTGTGACCAGGTTAGTCATACTGTATTGTCCCTTTCTTCACATGCTTGCAGCCATGTTTCTTCAAGCGTCTGCATGTCTTTTTTCAACGCCGCCTGTTTGATAAGATAAGCTTGCAGTCTCTCCTTGTTTTTCGGCTCATAGAGCGTCAAATCCGTAAGCGCAGCTTCGTTATCCAAGATTTCTTTTTGCAGTTTTTCAAGATCACATTCCAATTGTTTTATTTTTTGCAACAACGGCCTGCGCATATCCCGCTGTCTGGCATCAAGTTGGCGCTGTTCTCTCTTCGAAACTTCCGTCTTGATTTTTTCCGGTGCGGCCGCTTCAACAGCTTGCTTTCTGTATTCAATCAGCCATTTTTGATAATCGTTCAAATCGCCATCAAAGTCTTCCAACTTGCCGTCCGCAACCAGCACCAGCTTATCTGTTGCTGTTCGCACGAGGAACCGGTCATGGCTTACCAGCAGCATGGCACCTTCATATTCCTGCAAAGCCAGACTCAGGGCATTACGCATCTCCAGATCCAGATGGTTGGTGGGCTCATCCAGCAGCAACAGGTTTGGCTTCTGCCATACCAGCAGCGCCAGCGCAAGACGCGACTTCTCGCCGCCAGAAAAATTCCTGACAGGTTCAAGCACCTTATCGCCGCTGAATCCAAACCCGCCAAGAAATGCGCGCAGCTCCAGATCTGTCGCCTTGCCAGCCAGTCTGCGCAGATGCAATAGCGCATTATCACCCAGTTCCAGTTCATCCACCTGGTGTTGAGCGAAATATCCGATTTTGAGTCCCGCGCTTTTTTCACATCGGCCCTTCGCTGGAGTCAGCTCGCCGGATAGCAGTTTAATCAGCGTGGATTTGCCTGCGCCGTTTGGGCCCAATATCGCAATTCGGTCTTTGGGAGTAATACTCAGATTGATATTGCCCAATACGATCTTGTCGTCGTAGCCGATGCTGGCTTTCTCGAGTGTTAAAAGTGGATTGGGATATTGTTCCGCATTTCTGAATTGAAAATGAAACGGCGACTCGGTTTGTACCGCACAAACCAGATCCATGCGTTCAATTGCTTTCAGCCGGCTCTGCGCCTGTTTTGCCTTGGTGGCTTTTGCCCGAAATCGGTCGACAAATGATTGTAAATGTGCAAGCTGTTTTTGCTGTTTTTCATAGGTTGCCTGCTGAACCTGCAGTTCAGCCGCGCGCTGTTTTTCAAATGAAGAATAATTCCCCGTGTAAAGTGTCAGACTCTGATGTGATACATAGGCAATATGGTCGACTATATGATCGAGAAAATCGCGGTCATGCGATATGAGTAACAAGGTGCCATGATATTGTTCCAACCATTGCTCCAGCCATAAGACCGCATCGAGATCCAGATGGTTGGTGGGCTCATCCAGCAGCAACACATCCGAGCGTGACATCAGGGCTTTTGCCAGATTCAGCCTGACGCGCCAACCGCCGGAAAACGCGCTGACTGGTTTTGTCTGGCTTGCCGGATTGAATCCCAGTCCATCCAGCAATTGCGCCGCCCGTGCAGGCGCGGAATAAGCGTCTATCACAGCCAGTTTTTCGTGCAGCATGGCGATACGCTCGCCATCGTGTTCTTTTTCGGCATGTGAGAGCGCGAGCTGCAACGATGTTAACTCGCTGTCTCCGTCCAAAACAAATTCCAGCGCGGGCATGGCATACGCGGGAGTTTCTTGCGCGACGTGCGCCAGTCTGACTTGTTTGGGAATTTCGATTTCGCCGTCTTCCGGCTGCAATTCTTTCAACAACAGTGAAAACAGACTGGATTTGCCGGTGCCATTGGCTCCAATAATGCCTATGCGTTGTTTATGGTAAATTATCCAGTCCAGATGCTGCAACAAAACATGCTGGCCCCGGCGCAACGTGATATTACGTAATCTTATCATCGAATAATTGAATCATTCCGGCGGCACGCTACGCCTGGCTTTCCTGGTTAATAGTTAATAATGGCTTTCAAACACAGTAAACTTTCTTTCCAGATCCCACTGGGATTTTGCCTTTTCATTAGAATCCAGATAGGCGTTGCAAGCGGGTGAAACCGTATCCGCTCCAGGGACATCATTCATGCATTCAGCCGCGAGCCGCTGATAAGCATGATCTTGCCACAAAGCCTTTCCTGGAAGAAATGAATAAGCAAGACTGTTACGCGCAAACTGTTTGATCGTTGGGTAATCAAATTGATACGTTGTGACGGCGCGCAAATATTCCCTGGTCAGATTGCTGCGGCTGACGCCTTCATCGTCTGTTGACAGAGCAACCGGAACACCATAACGCAAATATAAAGGCAATGGATGCGTTTTCCCTTCCACGTTTAAAATCTCGGCGTTGCTGCTAAGATTTATTTCGACCAGCGTATGCTTTTCAGCCATGCGTTTCATCAATTGTTCAGCATTATCTTCCTGCTGAATATCAACGCCATGGCCGATACGGTCTGCTCCAGCCATTTCAACGGCGTCATGGATATGAAATTTCAGCCCCGCAGGCGGAACAAGCGCCTGATTTAATTCTCCCGCGTGCAAACTGATTCGCACGTCCGGATATATCTCATGCAAATATCCCACCATCCGCATATGCAAAGCATAATCCCGCATTGAAATAACGCCGTCTTCCGGCTGCACCATATTGACACCCACCACGCGCTTGTCACGGCGGGCCGCCTCAAATCCAGCAAGCAATTGCGCAAACACCATTTCAGGGGGTTGTTCGCGCAGAACCTGATATAAATAACGAATTTTTATTTCACAGCCTGCCTGGGGATTAGTGGAATCACACGCGAGGAGAGAACGCATTTTTGCCTCGTCCTGATCCAGGGAAAGCGTTATATCATCAATAACTTTGGTGAAATTTGACGCCAGCAGCCGGTTTCGCATCCGGGAAAAATCCGGATCCCATCCCAACTGCTTGCCTAGGCGGCCAGACTCATTACCATCCGCCGTGACCATCAGTTCCAGATAGGATTCATTCTCAGACGCGGCGCGCTCAGCAATTTCCGCGAGTATCTCGCCACGGTGATTATTGGTAATGGCGCTGAATTTTCCAAATGTCGCAAAAAAATGATCATGCCCGGATTCGCTGAATTGCGGAATAAAATGCCGCATGGACCAGGCATCGATGATGCTGTCGTAATAACGTGGATTTCTTATCGCATTATCCAGCCTGTTCGCCGGCTCACAATCCCGTTTATCAGTCACTGCGAAGGTAATCGGATCGACACACAAGTTATCCTTGAGAGCATACCGGATCAAGTTTTCGGCATAAGCAGCTCCGGATTCGTGATTATGCAAATCACCACCCTTGGGCATTGAGGCAAGAAAACTTCGCAATTTTTGCGAATCGCTTTTGATCGTTTCGAAATATCGTCCAGCATTTGTTTCAGGCAGATTCTGGGCAAACAAAGATGAACTGACAATCAGCGCCAGGCAAGCGGTGAAATAGCGTGTCTTCACAAGGAGCACCTTCATACAAGTTGTTGTAATAACTAACAATTAGCTGCTTCGATTTTCTGCATAATACCTGCAAACTGTTTCCAATTCCAGTCCCATGGGCAATCCGCGCATCCCCCCGCGTCTTTCCCTCGTTCCCTGAAAAGCCGTTCCAGCCAATCCGGTGTCTTATCCGAAAAATGTTCGTGACACTTCCCGGCTTCACACCGCCACAAAACCCGTTTTAACGATCGCCCACGAACTGCATCATGGCTTCGGGGTAACGTGCGCCCGATACGGCTTCCGGCGTAAACAGGCTATCCAGTCTTTCCATATCCTGCAGACTTAACTGAATTTGTGAAGCAGTGACGTTTTCTTCCAGATAGGAACGCCGCTTGGTCCCTGGAATGGGAATGATGATGGAGGACTTCGCCAAAATCCATGCCAAGGACAATTGCCCGGGCGTGCATTTTTTTTCGATCGCCATCTCGTTTAATTTCTCGACCAGATGATGGTTGATATTAAAATTCTTGTCCTGAAATCGTGGAATTCTTCTTCGATAATCATTTTCTTCCAGGTCGGAGAGTGCATTGATCTTGTTTGTGAGAAATCCTCTGCCAAGCGGTGAATAAGCCACAAAGCTGATACGCAATTTTTCACATAATGGAATAACGGCTTTTTCCGGCTCCCGGTACCACAACGAATATTCTGATTGTAGCGCTGAAATCGGATGTACGCGATGGGCTTTTTCAAGCGTATCTGCGTTGATTTCAGACAATCCCAAGTAACGGACTTTTCCTTCTTTCACCAAATCAGCCATGGCTCCCACGGTCTCTTCTATGGGTACATTGGGATCCATTCTATGAAGATAATAAAGATCGATCACATCAACGCCAAGACGCTTCAAACTGGCATCGCAGGCTGTCTTGACATACTCAGGACGGCCATTCACGGTTCTGCCCTGGGGAAGCCCGGGATCACGGACAATACCAAATTTGGTCGCCAGTATCACTTTGTCCCATTGACCCTTGAATGCTTTGGCGAGCAACTCTTCATTTGCACCCATTCCATACATATCAGCCGTATCAAAAAAATTGACTCCTAGCCGCAGTGCGTGATGTAACGTCACAATGGATTCATTGACATCTGTGCTGCCGTAAAATTCCGACATGCCCATGCATCCCAACCCGATTTCTGCCACTTTTACCTGCGTACTGCCTAGCTGTCGATTTTTCATACGCTGCTCCTGTCTGCTATGCAAAAATATGATTATTCATTTTCATCGCCGCGAGTCAGCAACACGGGAATATGGGCCAGACGAATGACCGCATCGGCTACACTGCCTAAAATTAATCGTCCTAGCCCGCTACGGCCATGCGTGCCTATGACAAGCAAATCCGCTTTCCACTGGTTCGCGTCTTCAACGATGCGCTCCGGTATCCGGGCTGGTGCTTCTGAAATTTCGTGCATGTCAAACTCGGCTTCAACCCCAGCCTTATTTGTTATTTCCCGCATCTTGGCCAGCACCAGTTCACCATGACGTCGAATTGACTGAATATACTGATCCAGATCGAATGACAATCCATCGATATAACCCAGGTATTCATCAACCACATGAATAACGCGCAGCTTTGCTTTCAAGGCATTCGCCAACACAACCGCATTTTTCAATGCCGTCTGTGATGTCGCGCTTCCGTCCACTGCAACAAGAATTCTTTGGTAAGGCATAATCAGTCAGTCCTTTTTTGGTTACTGATAAATTGGAGAATGCCTGAAAAATCCGTTTCCCCAAACCCCTGATTAACATACAGTTCATACAGTTCCGCCACAGCTGCCCCCAGTGGAATAGCTGCATTCACCGCTTCTGCTGCATGATGAGCCAGGCGCAAATCCTTTAGCATCATTTTTGCCATGAATCCCGGCTTGTATTGATTATTGGAGGGTGCATTTTCAATAATCCCCGGCACGGGGCAGTAACTTGTCATCGCCCAGCATTGCCCTGACGCACTGGAGCTGATATCAAAGAATTTTTTCTGGTCCAGGCCCAGTTTGTCCGCCAGAGCAAAAGCTTCGCAAACACCCACCATGGAAATGCCCAAGAGCAAATTATTACAAATCTTTGCGGTCTGACCGCTGCCTGACGCCCCCGCATGCACGATTTTTTTTCCCATGACCTGCAATACCGGCTTGGCTCTTTCAAAATTTTCGCTGCTGCCGCCAACCATGAAAGTCAATGTCGCTGCCTGCGCTCCGGCGACGCCGCCTGACACAGGCGCATCCAGCATGGATATATGCAGTTTTTCTGCTTCTTCATGCAGCATGTGTGTCGTGGCGATATCAATTGATGAACAGTCTATAAACAATTTTCCGGCTTTGATATGAGAAAATATCCCATCATGAGGCAAACAGATATCGACAACTTGCTGCCCTGTCTGCACGGATGTAATGATGACATCCGATTCTTGCGCGAGTTCGCCTAGAGAGTGAGCGACAATCGCCCCTTCTTTGGTCATGGATTGAACCGCATCAGGCACAACATCATGCACAAAAACCTTAAAACCTGCTTTAAGCAGGTTTTGCGCCATGGGGTGTCCCATATGACCCAATCCGATAAACCCTATCGTTGTCATATCTTGTCCTTAGCAAACCAGCGTTGCGTCACGGTCTTCAATTTGGTATAGAATCGAATCGCGTCATTTCCATACATGCCTATGTCTGAAAATATCGATCGCTTCCAGCCACCAAAACTATGATAGGCGACGGGAACCGGAACAGGCACGTTAACTCCTACCATTCCAACCTGCACCTTGTCCGCAAAGGTGCGAGCTGTGTAGCCGTCATTAGTGAAAATCGCGGTGCCATTTCCATATTCATGATCATTGATCAGTTGCAAAGCAGTTTCAAAATCCGGCACACGTACCACAGAAAGAACAGGGCCAAATATTTCCTCATTATAAATACGCATGCCCGGCTTGACGTGATCGAACAGACAGCCGCCCATGAAAAAACCTTGCCTGTGTTCAGCGGGTTTGTATTCGCTGCCATCAACAACCAGGGTGGCGCCTTCCTGCTTGCCGATATTTATATAGGATTTGACTTTTTCCAGATGTTCACGCGTGACCAGGGGGCCCATTTGTACCTCCGCTTTCGACCCCGGCCCGATTTTCAGATTAGTGATCAAGGGTTTCATTTTTTCAACCAGCTTGTCCGCAACCTGGTCTCCGACCGCAATGACGACCGAGATAGCCATGCAGCGCTCTCCGGCACAGTCATACGCCGCGGTTACCAGCGCTTGCGCCGCCTGATCCAGATCCGCATCCGGCATCACGACACAATGATTCTTGGCCCCGCCAAACGCCTGCGCCCGCTTATGATGGGCTGTGGCAGTCGTATAGACATGTTCCGCAACCGTTGATGAGCCTACAAAACTGACTGCCTTGACATCAGGATGCGTGATAAGCGCATCTACAGTTTCCCTGTCCCCGTTGACCAGATTCACGACCCCTTCAGGCACACCCGCTTCCTTTGCCAATTCCACCATGCGCAAGGCACACGAAGGATCTTTTTCTGAGGGTTTCAACACGAAAGTATTGCCGCAGGCAATGGCCATGGGAAACATCCATAATGGAATCATTGCCGGAAAATTGAAGGGAGTAATACCCACGCACACGCCTAGCGGCTGATAAAGAGAGTAACTGTCGACACCCGTACCCACGTCGCCTGCGTAAGCACTTTTTAAATGGCTGGGTATGCCGCAGGTGAAATCCACTACATCCATTCCACGCTGAAGAGAGCCTTGGGCTTCACTCAAAGTTTTTCCATGTTCCTGGGTAATATAACGGATCAGCTGATCGCGATTTTGTTCTAGCAGGGTTTTAAAACGGAAAAGTATCTTTGCCCGTTGCGGAGGAGTGGTGCCCGACCAGGAAATAAAAGCAGATTTGGCAGCCTGGACCGCCTGGTCAACGGTGTGACTGTTTGCCACGCCTACCTGACCGATAACAGAACCTGTCGCAGGATTATAAATATCGAGGGTTCTACCCTGGGGAAGCAGTTTTTTGCCACCAATAAAGTGAGGAACAGTGTAGACATCATTCCCCGACTTTTGACTCGCACCCACTGAATCCTGGGTCTCATGCACCATGTTAGTCTCCTTGAATTGAAGTTTCTTGCGAGGCAGTATAATCAACAATTCGATCGTATACTACCATAGGTTGCCTGATCGGGCGGGCAGGCCGCATCATGGCTTCCTGGTACTCATCCGATTCATGTCTTGAAAAATGAAGTGTATATCACTGAAGAAGGAATATGACAATGTGCAGATCACAACAGTGCGCATGAAGCTTTCTGTTGTTCCACGGTAAAAATCTGCTTCAGCATGGCTTTTTTATCCTGAACCCTGGCTGCAACCCTGAGTGGGTTATAGCGGGGATTCGCCCTTGTCTGCACATACTGGCCATATTCGTCAAGATATCCGCATCCTACTATGTCTTCCGTTTTGATGCCCTTGATAATATTGACTTCCTGCTTGGTTCCCGTCACCGGATAACTGGATGTTCTCGCTGACTGTGTCGCATCGATGTCTATTCCAAAACTATCCCGGTAATGAATTTGATACAGAAAGCCGAAAAATTCATGCACACCGTAATGATCTGTTCTGATTTGGCTGGTATAAAAACTGGCAATACGAGCACTTTTTGATGTGCTGACACCTGTGCTGTAATTTGAAACATCCGCGTAATCCTCGATATCACCCGATTGATATCCCTCTGTCATGCCGTTTAAAAATGCATCATCCGGATCCTGCAAGCTGCCCCGATACAAATAAGTCGGACCCGCTTCACCACTGTTTTGCTGCTGGAAAAAAACAATTTTTTTATTATCAAATTGTTCCCAGGCTTCATCGGGAAATTGCTCTGTCAACACCTCTACTAAATAGGTGCGAAATGAATAATTGTTTGCTTTCAATTTGGAACCGAGAAGACTTTGAATGATAATATTCTTCTGGTCTTGAATATTGGACGACAGCAAGGCGTGCTCCATCTCAAGAAGCGCAGGATATTTTGATTTCGAATGTCTGATCCGCCCAAAAAAAGTAGGCTGGTAACCCGGCCTGTCTGCTTGCTGGGCATAACGATCAAATGCTTCATTGAATGCCTGAAGATAACCGGGATGTAGTCGTTGCATACACTCTCGTTAAATGAGAATGTTCATTGAACTGTGTCAGTCCTTTGCCATGACAGATAAGCGACTGGATTTCAGGATGAAATCCGTTGCCACATGGATGTGGCGTTTGGAGCGAAGCAGTCATGGCAAAGGACTGACACAGTTCAATGAACATTCTCTGTTAAATTGAATTATATGAACAACAACTTAACATATGGTTAATATATATTCAACTTCCCGGATGGAAAAAGCATATCCGCCGCGAACAAACAACACCTTCACTCGTCTCGGCGGACAAGAACATCAAAAAACCCCGTATCCGCATCTCACCCGGTCATGGCAAGTTTCTTAACAGCTTCCGGCTTTTTCTCCTTGGCGAACGCCGCGAGTAAATCGTTAATCAATCCCGCATACATTTCCGTCATCATGACAAAATCCGCGTCAAATTTTTGTTGGCGGCTTTCCATTTCATCCTGAATTTCAGCCAGATCATCATCCGCCAAGTGTATGCTGCGAAAAGAAAAATCATCGGCCATGACAAAAGACAGCTTATCATGCCAGCATAAACCAATCTGAATCGCCTCACAGCCATCCTTGACCAGGGACTGAATGCTGGAATCGAACAAATCCTGCTGCTGGCAGCGTATAACACGATTTTGCTGGTCCGGATCTTGCAGTACACAAAATTTTTCTATGGAAAAAGCTTGAGGATAATCCTTGTTCTTCAGCCATTGAGTGACAATCGAAGCAGGCTTGATCACATCAATGGAACAAATGCCATCACCCAGTGATTTTTTAAACATTGAGAGAAACGCTTCCGTTTTTTTGGGACTGGTAGAATTCAGAACCAGCCATTGATTTCTCGTATCTATATATGCATAAGTCCGTGAATACTTGCTGAATGCCCTGGGCAGTAATGTCTGTGTGACTTCCTCCTTGTATGACAGCTTTTCCTTTTGCCGGACCCTGCGCCCTTCCGCAAGCTCTATCTGCCTGATTTTTTCTTTCAAGGTTTGCGTCACCACGCTTGCCGGTAATATTTTTTCTTCCGCCTGCAGACAGAACATGATACAGCCGTTCAAGCCTCGCGCCAGCGGAGCACCTTCCTCTTCCACGGGCGAAATCCAGCCTGCGCTGGATGGCATGGAAGGCAGGCAGGGGTTAAACGCCAAGGGCTCAAGTTTTTCCGCAAGCGCGTTGGGAGAGGATTGTATGGGTGAGGTTAATTGAAAAAGCTGGACTTGCTTGAACCACATCTGAGCCATTCCTTATGAAATAATAAATGTGCGCACACAAGAGAAAAACCCGGCCTTTCTTTTGCGTGCCGCATTGTCAGGGTGGGCTAGACTATCACGATTCAAGCCGATTTTACATCCGCAATATCATGAGATCACTGTGCCTCGTTCCGGCCGTAGATTCCATGTGCGCGCAATTCTCTGACAAGAATGGATGAGATCAGCTGATGGACAACACGGGTCGGATGAATGTGATCCCAAAACAGATATTCATCAGGGTTAGCACAAGACTTTTCGCCCGCCAATGACATTTCTGAAGTCAGGTAAGCCGTCCTGAGAGAAGGAGTGTTCAGAATGTCAATATCGGCTTGCCGCGCCGCCTGGACAGCCTTGAATTCCCGGGTGTCAAGCCCTCGGGCTTTTAACCAGTACCCGCCGTCATAACAGGCCTGGGTCACATTTTTCAAATGAAATTTGTCAGGATTGACGATGAGATCATCAAAGTATTGCGTCGTATCGCCGCTGACAATTTTTACCTCTGGGTAAACCAGTTGCATTTTCCGTATCATGTCAGCAAATTTTTGGTTATGCAGCGTCACCAGCCTGCGCACGCCCGCGATGAAATCCGGCCCCCTGGCGGTCACTTCAGGTACCGCGCCCAAGTCGGGAACATTCAAAACCAGCAGGTTTTTCGCGCCATAATACACCAGCCAGTCAATCTGGCTTTGAATGGATGCGACCGTATTCGTCGTCGCTTCATCGGCATCGGCACGGCCGTTCACATAATCGTTTCCCCCGGACCAGATCACATATAAGTGATTCTCCTTATGGAAGTCCAGCGCTGATGAAACCAGATAAAAATTCACCTGCATGCCCAGACCGAAGGGAATAATGAGTTTTGAATCCTTGAAAGGTTCTGCCCACGATCCCCCATAAGCATAATTAATTTGTTCCGCATGCATTTCCATGGCGAGATGATCCGTCCAGATCAAGCCATTGGAGAATCTGCCGTTGTAATAGGGCGGATCCTTGGGGATGACAGGAATCAAGGGAATGGAATTATGCGCCATGGCAGTCAGTGAAAAAATGTTGCCTGAATCAGAGAGACTGTCACCAAACACAACTATTTTATCTATATTAACGGCGTAGACACACGAGTATACGCAAGAGAATAGCAGGAAGAATAGAGACGCAACCAACCGTCCATAGAGCTTGATCATGTGTTGTCCTTGACTCGGCTATTTCATTCATCTTAGCGAATGGAAGTTAATTGTAAATACAGGAAAACACCAAACGCCTTAGGAATATGGCGGCAGCACAAGCCGCCTCGTTTGCAAATTTTAGGCTGCCGCGGCTCCATCACGCGATTGCGGTTAGACTGAGCGGGACAGGGATAATACCTGGCTGTCCGCTCTCGCATCCGAGGAACTGACCAAATGCAGCTCTGCAGCCGCATCATCACTCCGCGCAGCCACGGGATGTGAGAATAAACGGCCTTGAGTAATAGTCTGGATTTTACTCTTTTGCTCGTCAGTAAATATTTCCGGAGGCAGATTGAGGAGACATTGAACAAATTGCGGATCAAAGTCCTTTGCCAGCGTGGGATCCAGCTTGGCATGAAGATTCATATATAAACTGCAGAGATCACGCAAGGTTTTATAAGAAAGATCATAAATGACAAGCCCGATGACACCGCCTGTCAGTGCGCCAACCATCATGCTTAATCCTTCAAAAACTTTAGCGAAAGCCCGCTCCAGCGAGGCATTGATGACCATGTCGGCAGCAAAATAACCCAGGTAATTTCCCGCGTCGCCCAGCACCAGAGTCATGGCGCGACCAGTCAGTTTACTGACTATCAATTTGGGATTCACGCTTTCATTCGTCTGGCTGAGTGCATAACCAATGGCATAACCCGCGCCATAGCCAGGCGACGCCGCGATGACGGCACCCGTGACCGCCATGCCGATGGCGACGTAGGATATCTTTCTGGATGATTGTGTGTTACACAGCTTTTCCACCATTTTGACAGTATCCCCGCGCATGACATGGACTTTGGGATCAATGTATATCTTAGCGCCATCGGAGCCCAGCGCGGTTTCCAGTTTTTCAATGTTACGGCTGTCCATCAAAAACGTTTCAAAAGCGGATAGACAAGCCTGGCGTGTATGCTGGTCAATGTCTTCAATTTTCTGAATATTCAACGCATCTTTGCAAAGATCATACAAGACACTGTTTTCTTCCGGTGACCTTACCCAATAGGTATCCCAGATAGACTGCATCACGTAAAGCAGCAGGCCCATCTTGATTCTTTGTGTGCGGCTCAAAAAATGCTGTTCATCCTTTCCGCGCTTTTGCGGCAACATCTCACTCATCGCCTTGATAAGTCTTGCCAGCAGCAGCCTATCCGGATTATCCGACTTGGCGTTCTCCTGATACTTATCAGGCATGGCTTGCATCTTAGTATCGATGGATTGTTCAGTCGGGATCGCCCTGATCAACTTGTTGGCTTCCGTCACAACATGATTGAACGTGGATCTCAGAGTGTCTTCAACTTGCGTTTTTACCGTCTTGTATTCAAGGTTTTTCTCCGTGGATTTTTCCCTAAAATCCTGCTTGTTCGCCTTGAACACCAGATTATAAAATTTCGAGAGATAGATTAGTCTTGATTTGTCATCGAGATTGTTTGCGCCATTTATACCCAGTTTTTCTAATAACGCCTTATACAGCTTGCTCCCTGAATCGAACACATAGCCTTTGCTGTATTCGGGTTTAAGCAAGCGGTATGTGGCGTTGATATGTTCCAGCGCAAAAATATAGGCGCCAAGCATGGCTTCCTGTATTTCGGATTCAGCTGGCGGCTCATCGCTTTCAGCCAACTGTTTCAGTGTCTCCCTAACCGCTTCGAGAGTATCGATAAGCTTCACGCGATCGGGGTTGGGGGGCTGCCTATTGCGCAGATACTCCCCTCTCACCTCATCAATTCCGTCTAACAACGCCTGCAGTGGAGGGATGATATATGTCATTGCGATAAGCTCCTAGTGTGTTATCTGGCAATATACGGGTCTGGATAAGACCTTACTGTATAACGAAGAATTTACGATAGCCTATCTTGCTTAAGATATTCTTAAATTCATTTATAGCCGGGAAAAATATTCAAAGCCTTCGCCGTATCAAACACTCCTGACTTGTTTGCGCAAATAATGGCAATCTAAAGACTGTTGCCTGTTTAAGAGGGCCGACTTGCCAGTGCCGGCTCAGTCATCAGGCGCATAAAATTCCATAGCCCGAGGCAAAAAAATGGCTTACAATGCACCACGATTATCGGGTGAGTTAAAATGATTTCACATACACAGTCCCTGCATTCGCAAAAAATATCCGGTCTTGTCTGCGTCTCCGTTCTTGCATGGCTCAGTTATATGGTGACCAGCCTGCCCGTGATGGCGGAAACCGGCATCAGCTCTTTGGTCATTGCGATTGTATTGGGAATCCTGTTTGGCAACACCCTGCCCTATCCCGCATCATGGACAGCCGGTATTCAATTTGCCGCCAAGCGATTGCTTAGAATTGCCATCATACTCTATGGATTCCGTGTCAGCTTTCAGCAAATCGCATCCGTTGGCGTCCAGGCCTTGGCGGTGGATATCTTGATCGTCAGCCTGACTCTGACTGCGGGTTATTACATAGGCAGGAAAGTTCTCAGACTGGACCGGGACATGTCTTTGCTGATCAGCGCTGGCTCGGCCATCTGTGGCGCGGCGGCAGTATTGGCCGTTGAAGACGTCTTGAAAAGCGAACCCTACAAAGCTGCCGTTGCCATTGGCACCGTCGTACTCTTTGGCACCGCTTCCATGTTTCTCTATCCGCTGATCCAGCATGCGGGATTATTCGGTTTCAACGATACCCAGTTCGGCGTCTTTGCGGGCGCCAGTGTGCATGAAGTCGCTCAAGCGCTGGTAGCCGGCGCCAATGTCAGCCCGGAAGCCGGAAAAATCGCTGTCATTGTAAAAATGATGCGGGTGTTATTACTTGTCCCGGTATTAATCATTCTCTCTTTTATCAGTAATCAATCTTCCGTTTCCACTCTTGGCTCGAATAAACTTTTCAAAGTTACTATTCCCTGGTTCGCTCTGGGGTTCGTCGCCATGATCGGCCTGAATTCCACGCGGATTGTGCCTTCATCCTGGGTGGATATTATCAACCAGACCGATATTATCCTGCTAACCATGGCAATGGGAGCCATAGGAATAGAAACCAAATTAAGCAAGATGAAAAATGTGGGGTTACAACCGCTTTATCTCGCTGTCATGCTGTTCGTCTGGCTGCTCTTCAGCGCTTTTCTCATGATCAGATTTTTCTGAGGCACTTCCTTACAGCGACTCACGCGCATTGTTCTTTCCACGCAGTCATGCCTCCATCCAGGGATTTCACCAGATTGAATCCCTCGCTCAGGAGAAACTCGAGTGCTCTCATGCTGCGCCCGCCAGACGTACAATAGGTAACAATCAGTTTGTCCGGATCAAGTTCATTCAGTCGGCCGGGCAACTCTTCCAGGGGAATATGCTGACCGCCAATATGATAGGCATTATGCTTTTCAGTCGTCCTGACATCCAGCAGCTGGATATCCGGTTTGTTTGATAACAAATCCCGCAATTCCAGCGGTGATATATGATATTCATTCATATTGATATGGCTCCGCTTGTTGGCATGAAATGGATGCTCCGATTTGATCCCGCGGGAAAATCCGCAGATTTCGCAATCGGAATTTTTAGGCAAATGATACTCCTTGAATGCCATTTTTAACATATCTAAATGCAGCAACCGGCCCATTAAAGGTACGCCCTCCTGAAGTATCCATTTGATGACTTCCCCTGCCTGGATCATGCCAAGAATCCCCGGCACCACGGGCAACACCCCGCCTTGCTCACAAGTCTGCACCGTTCCGCGTTCGGGCACCACAGGAAATAGACAGCGTAAACAAGGCCCGTGTTGTCCTGCCACAGTCAGGCACTGTCCCTCAAACTGCGACACGCTGGCTGAAACAAGAGGCTTGTCGAGCAACACGCACAAATCATTGAGCAGAAACCGCGTCGCGAAATTATCAGAGCAATCAGCAATAACGTCATATTGGCTGATTAATTCCCTGGCGTTGAGACCGGTCAATTCAACTTGATGCACACGGATTTTTGCGTCCGGGTATTGCTCCGCCAGTTGTTCGCGGGCGCATTCGACTTTAGGTTTCCCAAAATGCCTTTCATGATACAGGATCTGGCGGTGCAAGTTCTGCCTGTCAACACAGTCATGATCCACAATGCCCAATGTGCCGACACCGGAAGACGCCAAATAGAGAAGCAACGGTGTCCCTAATCCGCCCGCGCCTATACAAGCCACTTTGGCATTCTTGAGCTTCAACTGACCAGTCAGGCCCATCCCGGGCAGTTTGATCTGTTGTTGATAACGGATGATTTCTTCCGGATTCAGTCTGGCATGCCGCGTCATCAATGCTTTCCTACCATAGACAATAATTGCTGCGTTTTTCTTTCTGGATTTTCTGCCTGTGTGATGGCCGAGATCATTGCGATTCCATTGACACCTGTATTCAATACCTCGCTCATCCTTTCTTCATTGATTCCTCCGATAGCAACCAGCGGATACCGTCTCAAGGTACGGCGCCAGCGCTTCAACTGTTCAATGCCCTGCGGAGCGAACGGCATCATTTTTGCAGTGGTGGGATATATCGGGCCGCATGCGATATAGGAGGGCTGAACCGCATGCGCTCTCGCCACTTCGTAATAACAATGTGTACTGATGCCCAATCGCAGGCCCGCCGAGAAAATCCTGTCAATATCAGCGGTGTTTAAATCTTCCTGCCCCAAATGGACGCCATAGGCTTGGTGCGCAATCGCGTCTTCCCAAAAATCATTAATATATAATCGGGCTTCATATTGCCTAGCCAGCGCAACCGCATGCCTGATTTCATTTTGCAAATGCACGCCTTGTTTATCCTTGCAGCGCAATTGCACGGTTTTAACACCCGCTGACAATAACAATCCTATCCATTCAGCTGAATCAACCACTGGGTATAATCCTAATGTTTCCGGATCACACGGCAAAAAGCTGCGTGGATGTTCCATCAAAGGACTAGCTGACAGAAAGGGCAAGTCATCCTGATCTTCGGGCCATGATCCGTGCACAAACCATGTTGGCTCACGGGAAATTGTTGACAGGCGAATTCCGTTGCTGATGTACATTTTCGCAATGACCAACGCATCCTTAAGAGAATAATTCAGCGCCAGACAGGCAGTGACAGCCGAAGAAAACACACAGCCTGTGCCCCGGCAATTTCGATCGGAATAGCGGGGCGTTGCCAGCCAGAATGATTCCTTCCCATTGGTCCAGTAATCCTGGCTCCATTTGTCAGAAATGAAATGTCCGCCCTTAATGCAAACACTGCCCGCACCCCGGGATAGAATTTTATGCGCCGCTGCTTCCATGTCTTCAAAGCTGCGTATCATGAAGCCTGACAGGCACTCGGCTTCGGGGATATTCGGAGTCAGCAGATGTAAATAGGGAAAGATTTGAAACAAACCATCCAGATATGCCCTGGCGGGACCCGCGATCAACCCGCCGCCGCATGAAGCGGAAAATACAGGATCAAAGACGATATAGCCGGAATAAGCGTGCAAAAACTCTCTTATCATATCTATATTTTTCGGCGTTCCCAGCATGCCGATCTTGATGGCATTCGGCCGGCATTCATGTTTCAGCACTGACAATTGCGCCTTCAGGTGTTCCGGGGAAGCATACTGTATATCCGATACCCGATGTGAATTTTGCGCTGTGGAAGCCGTCATGACGGAGCATCCATGCAGCCCGAAACGATGAAAGGTGAGCAAGTCAGTTTGCAGACCCGCACCACTGCTGGAATCAGAGCCGGCGATAGTCCAAGCTATCGGCTTATTCACGGACACCCTCACTATGCCAAAACGGCGTATCAATCAGGGGCGTGCTGGGATAAGCAAAATCCCGTGCTTCGATCATGCCTGCTTCATATGCCATTCTGCCAGCCTGCACGGCACAGCGAAATGCCTCCGCCATGCCAGCCGGATGTTTCGCGAGTGAAACCGCCGTATTCAATAAAACCGCGTCAAATCCCATTTCCATGACCTGACACGCATGCGACGGCTTGCCGATTCCCGCATCAATGATCAATGTGATATCCGGAAGCCGTTTGCGCAAAGTTTCGAGGGCATATGGATTCATGATTCCCCTGCCTGAACCAATAGGCGCGGCTCCGGGCATTAATATTCTGCAGCCGCTGTCGCGCAGCCGTTGACACAATACCAGATCATCTGTGCAGTAAGGAAAAACCTCGAATCCTTTCTTCACAAGAATAGAAGCCGCCCGCAGCAATTCCAGGGGATCGGGCTGCAAATTATATTCATCTCCTATCACTTCCAGTTTGATCCAGCGGGTTTCAAAGATTTCCCGCGCCAGCTCGGCGGTGGTCACCGCGTCAGCTGCCGTTCGACAGCCTGCCGTGTTAGGCAGCACATGGCATGGCAGCGATTTGATGGTGTCCCAGAATCCGTTGTCTGATTCCCGCGAAGTTATCTGACGTTTCAGCGCTATCGTCACAATGTCAGAACCGGAAGCAATGATGCTTTCACGCATGACTTGCAGCGACGGATACTGTGCCGTCCCCAACAACAGACGACTCGTTAATTTTTTCTCAGCCAATGTCCACATGGTACTCCTCAAGTATTGAAAACATCACACCGGTTCCAGCAGGAAAATTTTCCGCGCAGGATCGTTACCGCCGTCAGGATACGATGCATGGTTTGCATTCCTGCTTTTATCCACCCTGCATGGGCGTGACGACATCCACACAGTCTCCCTCATTCAATAGTGCGTTTACGACATCATTCCGTGACACGAAACTCCGGTTAACAGCCACGGCGAAACATCCATCAACGTATCCGTTATCACGCAACAACTCGACCAAGGTAAGCGACTTCCTGATCTTGATTGCCTTCGCGTTAAAATACACAGTAATCATGCAGTCCTCCAGATTTCGGGATAATAACAGGCAGATTGGCCCAGGCTGATCCAGCGCATAATTTCGGCCGCAAGCGCGGGAGCAATCAGGAATCCGTGTCTGTATAATCCATTAATCGCCACACATCCATTCACGTGTCTGATTTCAGGCATAAAATCATGCAGCGCAGGACGGCAATGCGCGACGGTCTTGACTAATCTTGCCTCAGCAAATCCAGGATGCAATGAATAGACCGCGGTCAACAATTCCAGGGTGGTGCGGACAGAGATATTACTCATGTCATCCGCATGGATTTCACTCGCCCCGATGATATAAACATGATCAGGGCGAGGCGCGAGATATAAGTTGTATCGTGGATGATGGAATTTGACCGGATAGCGAATATCGACCTCCGGCGCATGCAGCCAAATACTCTCTCCGCGCACAGCACACATTTTCTCGAACCGGGATCTCGCTCCCAGTCCGCGGCAGTCAAAAACCAGGTCAAATGCGTACTCATCATCTTCCGCGCGTATCTTGCCATCGGCGACAGCCGTCACGCGTGTCTCTGATCGCCAGAAGACATGATTTTTTAACAGGTATTCCCGCAAGGCGCCCATAACCGCCTGACTGTCAATCTGGCCTTCGTCGGGAATATAATAAACCTCATCGAATTGGGTGAGCTGCGGTTCAATCCGCAGAATTTCATCGTGACTCAATTTGACCGGCAATTTATTCTTCATTTCGCCGGACGAGTCTGGACAGGATTGCCTGGTATGTTTTCGCAAATGGTCGTGCAGCCTGGCATCAATATGCGAAACAAATCGCCGCAATTCCGGAACATCGCGGGGATGCGATAATGCCAGACTTCCCTGCGACCTAAAATAAATGTGATGACCAATCTCCTTCAGTATGTCAGGCCAGTGTGACAATAAGGCTTGCCTACCCAGCCGATAAATCAGGATTTCGGTTTTTTCCAGTTCGGAAACAGGCATTAACAAGCCGGCGGCGGCATGACTGCAGTTTGATGTGTCATTGACGGGCCCATGGTCAAACAGCGTAACACTATGGCCCGCCGACACCAGCGCGTACGCCAGCATGCGCCCCATGATTCCTGCACCGGCAATCCCCGCATTCATGCCTGCGCCTTATGGGCATATTCGCGAATTTCTCGCGTAATTTGCATGGAACAAAACTTCGGCCCACACATCGAACAAAAGTGCGCGATTTTTGCCGAATCCTGGGGCAGTGTCTGGTCGTGATACGCACGCGCGGTGTCCGGATCCAGTGACAGGTTAAACTGATCTTCCCAGCGAAACTCATATCTTGCCTCCGACAAAACCTGATCGTGAAAAAGCGCGGCGGGATGGCCTTTTGCGATATCCGCCGCATGAGCCGCGATTTTATACGCGATGATGCCCTGCTTTACATCATTTTTGTCGGGCAATCCAAGATGTTCCTTGGGTGTCACGTAACACAACAAGGCAACCCCGTGCCAGCCCATGACCGCCGCCCCGATCGCGCTCGTGATATGATCATATCCGGGAGCGATATCTGTTGTCAGAGGTCCGAGAGTATAAAATGGCGCGGCCTGGCAGTATTCGACCTGTTTATCCATGTTTTCCTTGAGTAAATGCAAAGGCACATGCCCCGGCCCTTCTATCATGACTTGCACATCGTGATTCCATGCCCGCCGCGTCAGTTCACCCAATGTCTGCAATTCAGCAAACTGGGCGACATCATTCGCATCCGCGATCGAACCCGGACGCAATCCGTCTCCCAGGGAATAACTGACGTCATAGGTTTTCATAATTTCGCAAATTTCTTCAAAATGCGTATAAAGGAAATTTTCCTGATGATGGGCAAGACACCATTTCGCCATGATGGACCCGCCGCGCGATACAATGCCTGTTACGCGGTTTGCTGTGAGAGGTATATGGCGCAGCAACACGCCCGCGTGAATGGTAAAATAATCCACGCCCTGTTCTGCCTGTTCAATTAGCGTGTCCCTGAAAATCTCCCAGGTCAGATGTTCCGCAACCCCGCCGACTTTTTCCAATGCCTGATATACCGGCACTGTTCCGACCGGAACAGGAGAATTGCGAATGATGTAATCCCGGGTCGTGTGGATATGTTTCCCCGTGGACAAGTCCATCACGGTATCCGCACCCCAGCGGACGGCCCATAATAATTTCTCAACCTCATCCTCGATGGAAGAACTGACCGGAGAATTGCCAATATTGGCATTGATTTTCACCAGAAAATTTCTGCCAATGACCATGGGTTCAAGTTCTTCATGGTTGATATTGGCGGGGAGAATGGCCCGCCCCTGAGCAATCTCATTGCGAACAAATTCCGCCGTGATCGCCGGTGCATGCGCGCCGCCCGCAGCGGCATACTGTCCGCGGTTCATATTTTCCCGTAATGCAGCGAATTCCATTTCCGGCGTAATAATTCCCCGCCGCGCATAATGCAATTGCGTGACATTCGTACCCGGTTTGCCCCGTTTTGGAATACGACGTAAATCCTGTGAGTAAGACAGCGCCGCCCGCTTCATGTTTGGGAAACCATTGTCCTGCGGCTGAACAGAGCGGCCTTCATAAGTTTCCGTATCGCCACGCTTCGCTATCCAGCCCGCTCTTGTTCCAGGCAGCCCCTTTGAGACATCTATGGACGAAGCTGCATCGGTATAGGGGCCCGAGGTATCATACACGCACCAGGTTTTCCCGTTCGTCAATCTGATTTCACGCATGGGAACGGCGATATCCGGATAGAGATGTCCTGGAATATATATTTTTCTTGATCCCGTGAGTGCTTGACAAAGATGTTTGTCGGTTTGCATGCGTACTCCATTAAATTCATGGGCGCGAGCATGCTGAAAGAAATGCGAAAAACCATCATAAAGACTATTCACATTCCCTACGCAGGCCCTAGCCTGATCAGGTTCAAAGGGTTAAGCAATCTGCTCTCTCAGCCACTGATGTGGCACCCCTAGTGATTACGGCGTATTTAATCACAAACAATTTTCAAAAGCCAACACAAACTTGCAAGCGATTAAAATCGGATAACGCCCTTTCAGATTGATGATGCAGCTCATCGTCTAGATTTGATTCGTTCTGACGCCAATAAACTGATATAACACCATCATCAATGCGCATACCAGAAGAAACAAGCCAGGCAAAAGTGTCGCTTTGATCGTTAACGGACCCAGACATATAACAGCGAGCGTGGCCAGCCCCATATTGAGAAAACTCATGACTGCAGAACCATGCGACTTGTCATCAACCTGATGCATTGCAATAGTAGACGCATTCGCGAGAATAAAACACAAGCCGTAATAGATAAACATCATGGGAAAAAATATTGAGAAAATCGCAGACAGCTGCATATGTACCGCGAGAATCATGATGACCGAGCCTGATGCCGCAATGACGATTCCTATCCCGATCATCTTTTTTAATGGAAATACCCTAACCAGTCTTGCGGAAGACAATGAACCCGATAATAAACCAATCGGCGGCAGCAGATTAGCGAATCCATATTCCGTGCTGTTCATACCCATCAGGTTGATTGCCACAAATGGAGCCACAGCGGCAAAAATATAGACGAATGCACTGCAACATCCCATAAGCAAACCGCCGGACACCAATGTGGTATTCCGAAATTGTCGGACATAGGCGAGAAACAGATGTGTGATTTTGAGAGCATTCTTGTCTTTTATGGACAAGGTTTCCGGCAGGTTGAATGTCAGGATCAACAAAAATAACCCGTATGCGGCTAACGCAAAAAAACAGCTTTCCCAGCCGTAATAGGCGGTGAGCACACCGCCTAGGGCCACAGCGAGTCCGGGTGTGACTGCGAACGCGAGCGTCAGATAGGCAATTTTTTGACTGGCGGCACGCGCATCAAGACATTCATTCACCAACGTGAATGTCATTTTTAACCCTACGCCTGATCCCAGAGCCAGGAAAAATCGACCAGCAACCAGAATTGAATAAATATGCAGCCAGCCTGACAGCACGCAAATCAGGCTGCTTACAATTTGCAAGCCGACGCCGCAATATACCGCCGGTTTGCGGCCAAACCGGTTGGCAATGGGACCGTAGACCAGTTGCCCCAGCGCATAACCGGTTAAAAACCAAATCATCGTTAATTGTGCCTGATCATCCGTAAGATGGAAAAACTGTTTGATATCAGGCAAGGCCGGCGTGAACAACACTGCGTTCACGGAAGCAAATGAAATCATTAACAATAAGGTCATGAATGGAATAGAGAATTGTTTCTGCATAACAGCCGCCTTTAATGTATTTTCTGTATGATAATGCTGGCATTAAAAGTAAACAATATAATATAATGTTAATTATTGTTGAATATTTTGCAATAATCATGACCAAACTAGAACGAATCAACGCCTTTATTCATGTAGTGGAAGCAAACGGCTTTGCAGCAGCAGCCAGAAAGCAAGGGATTTCAACTCCGGCCATCAGCAGACAGATCACGGCCTTGGAGGCAAGTCTTGGCGTGCAATTATTGAAACGCACCACCCGGCAAGTTGCCTTGACTGACATCGGGCTTCAATACTACCAGCACTGTAAGAATGCGTTAACCCTGCTTTCTGACGCTGAGGATGCCATCGCCAACAGCCGCAGGGACGCCACCGGCGTTCTAAGCATCTTAAGCAACCGACACTTTGCCTTCGCGCATCTTCTTCCACGATTAGCGGATTTTATGCAGATGAATCCAAAATTGCATATTCAGCTGCAATTGGCTGAGCGTTTTCCCGATTTGTCGCAAGAAAATATAGATATCGTTTATGGAGTCAGCCAGGAAGGCCCTCCCGATCTGGTCAGACGCCGTATAGCAAGCACAAAGTATGTGCTGTGCGCGTCGCCGTCCTACCTGAAGCAGCATGGAATACCCAGGACACCCGCAGATCTTGTTCAGCATGCCTATATCACACATAGCATGCGCAAACCACTCGATGTGCTGATATTTGCTGACGGCAGAGAAACATATCTGGAACCCGCCCTGTGGCTGAATGATACTCAGGCAATGCATGAATGCGCTCTTCAAGGCATGGGCGTAGTAAAACTGCACGAATATGAAGTCGCCGAGTCAATAAAAGAGAATTGTCTGACCGTGATTCTGCCAGATTATCCTATGCCCCAGATTTCCGTATATTTGTATTATCGGCAAAGCCGGTATTTACAAGCCAAGATCCGCCGCTTTATTGACTTTTATATGGAGTGACCCCTGCTTGCTGAAACTTCAACTGCTGGTGTCAGCGACTACTTACTATAGATATCAGGGCAGCAGTTTTTCATTGAATAAATGAGGATCATATCCCGTCCCGGGAACGCTGAGGGATAGCACTCCATTTTTGCAGGCGGCGAAAGATAGCCGTGATAACAGCATTAAATCCCAGATAAACAAGCCCGGCAAGCAAATAAAACTGCACTGTTTCATATGTCTGCGCGATCAATTGCTGAGTCACACCCATCAGATCCAGCAGCGTGATCGTACTGGCAAGAGACGTTCCCTTAAGTATCATGATGACTTCATTGGAATAGGCAGGGAGCGCCAGGCGAAATGCTCTGGGAAAAATGATTCGTCTGAACGCCAGCCATTTAGGCATACCTATTGCGTCACACGCAGCAATCTCATTCGCGGGAACTGATTTGATGGCTCCTTGCAGCAAAACGGTCGTATAACATGCCGAGTTGACAGATAATGCCAGAATCGCGCACGCCATGGGTGCCTGAAGGAATACCCACAACCACGATTCTCTTATCCACTCAAACTGGCCTGCGCCATAATAAATCAGGAACAATTGCACCAGAAGCGGTGTACCGCGAATAAAAAAAACAAATACATCGACACTCTTCCTGACAAGATACACTTCAGAGAGGCTGCACATTGTCATGATCACAGCAAGCACGAATCCCGCGCTTACCGAGGCCAGCATTAAAATAAATGTGACCAATATACCGCTGAGCAATCGGGAAAGGTAAGGAATCAAATCCATCATGTATGCAGATACCGGTTTGCTTTGATCGTAAAATAGGTAATGACTTGTTGAGAAACCGTAGTAATGACCAAATAAATTCCTGCCGCGATCAGATAAAATGTGAATGGCTGTTGGGTAGTACTGGCGGCAATCTTCGCCTGGTTCATCATGTCAGCCAGACCAATCAGCGTCACTATCGCCGTGTCTTTCAGCAACACTAGCCACAAGTTTCCCAATCCAGGGATGGCGTGGCGCCAGGCCTGCGGAAGCTGAATGCGAACAATAATTTGTCTGCGAGTAAATCCCAACGCCCTTCCCGCTTCAATTTGGCCGTTATCAATAGATAAAAACGCCCCCCTGAACACTTGCGAGGCATACGCGCCAAAAATAAGGCCCAATGCCGCGACTCCCGCTGCAAACGCGCTTATGTCGACATAGTGATGAAATAACCGGCTGATTATGGCTGTCACGCCAAAATAGATAAAAAACAGCACCAGCAGTTCAGGCAATCCACGCACGACAAAAATGATGCTTGCAGAGACATAACGCAGCCAGGGAATGGTAATGGATTCCAGCAAGGCCCCCATCAATCCGATGATCATGCCAACCGTCGCCGCGGAAATCGCAAGTTTGACCGTGACGACTGTTCCCGCCAGAATCTGCAATATATATCCGTTCGCTATCATAAGAAACCAACCCGCGCCTAGTCGCCAAAATATTTTTTGGTGATTTGATCATATGTTCCATTCGCCTTGATTTCCGCCAGTGCTTTATTCAGCTTATCCAGCAAAGCTGTTGCGTTCAAATTGACGGCAATCCCATATCCTGTTCCGAAATACGTATGATCCACAATGGGCTTTTCAATGATGGCATAAGTCTTTGACTTATTACCTTGCTTGAGCCATGCAAGAGCGATTGGCGTGTCCGCCAGAACGATATCAACACGTCCTGAATCCAGATCCAGGAAAGCGTCTTGTATGCTTGCATATGTCTTGACGGTTACCTTGTTCCCATATTTATCCTGCAAGTATTTTTCAAATGTTGAACCTTGCTGCACGCCTATGGTTTTGCCAGGCAGGCCCGTTAACAAATAATGCGAAGCCGTTTTCGCGACAAAACTTCCGCTTGGCTCGTAATAGGAATGGGTGAATGCAACCTGCTTCTGCCGCTCCGGGGTCACACCCAGCGCGGAGATCAGCGCATCAAATTTTCCCAATTTCAGACTGGGAATCAAGCTGCTAAATGCCTGATTACTGAAGGTGCAATCCGCCTTGATCTGCGCGCATAACGCATTGGCAATATCAATGTCAAACCCTTTAATTTGCCCGGTCTGATCTATGTACTCAAATGGAGGATAAGTTGCTTCGGTGGCAAAGCGTATCACAGGCGCTGACGCCGCATGCACGGGTACGCTCAATTGCGCCATCAAAAAAACCGCGGTCAATGCCTGCATTCCGAATTTAACCGCGGCACGGAGGCAATTTGAAATTTTTCTTCCGGCAGCGACGGCACAAAAATCGTTTACAGATGACTGAATTGACAGCTCGGTCTTTATAGTATAATTCATGACAGCCTCGTCTAAGACAAGAAATTAATGTTGCATGGCTTCGAGAAAACGACGAAACCGCGGTGTCTGTGGGTTGCCAAACATGGACAAGGTTTCTCCCTGTTCAACAATGGTTCCCGCATCCAGAAAAATGGACTGATTGGCCACTCTGCGTGCAAAGCCCAGCTCATGTGTCGCAACGAGCATCGTCATGCCTTCTAGCGCCAGCTGCTGCATGACGTTCAGCACTTCGCCCACCATTTCAGGATCCAGGGCGGATGTAGGCTCATCGAACAACATGATTTCCGGTTTCATCATCAGTGCCCTGGCGATAGCAGCGCGTTGCTGTTGACCGCCGGAAAGCTGTCCCGGATAGCGATTAAGCTTGTCTGACAATCCCACCTTTTCCAAAAGCCGTTTGGCTTCTTCCATCGTAGCCTTTCTGTCCTGTTTTAAAACCTGTATGGGCGCTTCAATCAGATTTTCCAACACGGTCATGTGCGCCCACAAATTGAATTGCTGAAACACCATGCCGATTTTTTTCCGCAATTCGACGATCTGTCTGTTTGTCAGAACGGTTTTTTCCTGTTCATTGAAACGCAGGACCTGGTTGTCGATCTGAATGACGCCATCATCCGGTATCGTCAATAAGTTGATGCAGCGCAGCAGCGTGCTCTTGCCCGATCCGCTGCTTCCCATTAACGCAACCACGTCACCCTTGTTTGCTGCAAAGGAAACGCCTTGCAGTACAACATGATCCTGAAAGGACTTATGTAAGTTTATGATTTCTAGCTTGTTCATGGCATGTGAATAATTATTCAAATAGTTGCATATTTAATCATGCATGCAGTATGATTGTCAATCAACGTTATGGCAACAGGAACAACATACTGCATGACGAAACCTAAAACGATATCGGGAAAAGACACCAAGACACTCATCGAAGCCTTACGCATGATTCTTCAGTCCAACACCGTCGGCACCCAGGAAGAAATCAAGCTGGCGCTCGAGGAACTGGGTCATGAAGTCAATCAATCAAAGATTTCGCGTCTTTTGCGCAGGCTGGGCGCGGTAAAAACAACCAATGAGCGCAGGCAGACGATTTACACTCTGCCTATCGACCCGGCGCCGCCAGCGTCGAAAAGCATCATGTCCGAATTAATCACCAGCATTCACACCAATGAGAGCCTGATTGTCATTCATACCAATCCCGGATCAGCGTCATTGATTGGAAGATTACTAGATCATCATCGTGAACCGCTAATGATATTGGGCACCGTCGCAGGCGATGATACAGTTTTTATTGCTCCTCAATCCGTAAAAAAAATCATGAAAACCCTGCAGCTGATCCAAACATTTTTAGCACAAATGACTTAACTTGTTTAAACTACCTCGTATCAATCACATTATATCGAGATCCGGATGAATGATCTGGCAAACAATCTGAACGCTTCGCCCCGAATTAACATCAAGGCAGTCATTAAAGAAGCCTGGGGGCTGGTTTATGGAATGAAATGGCCGGTATTCTGGATAGGTGTGCTGCTGCCTTTTGCATACTTCATACTGTTATTTATCGCCATGCTGATTCTGGTTCCCGGCAAGCAGTACATGTCACTGCCTTTCTTGCTGATCTCCGGATGCATATCATTGCTTGTAATCTGGTGTTTCCTGGCTATTATTGTCATGCTGGGCGTCAGACAAGCGATAGGATTGTCTGTGGATGTCAACGTCGTATACACACATTGCATGGAAGTAAAAGACAAACTGGTCTATCTCGCCCTTATCTGGCTAAGCCTCACGGGCTCTTACTTCTTCATCAAGTTTATGATAGGACAAAACCCTGTCTTGAATATTCTTCTTTATGCATTCTTTCTGTATTTGAAACTCCCTCTGATCATATTCGGCATTCCCCTGGTAGTGACACAACGCGGCGACATGGCTATGACACTTGAAGAAAGCTATAAGGCCATGAACCGCCATTGGCCGCAGATTTTAGCTTGTTTTCTCATCATGATAGGGATACTCACAGTAAGCGCGCTTCCTTTCGGGATAGGCCTGATCTGGACCATGCCCATGTATTATGCCATGACGGGAATCCTGTTCAGGGATATTTATGGCTTGAAAAGAAGAAAACAGAGGCAGGAGCAACCCGGCGGATGAACCTCTTCCGCTCCGCTTATCAGGCGAGTTGCTGACTGTTCGCGCTTCCAAACTAAAACGTGGAAATGGCCGCCAGACGTTGATCCAGGATTTGTTCGGTTACAGAAGCGCGGTTTTTTACTGCAAAATAAAGGATGACCACACTAAATATTGCTATCACCAGAAAGTCCCAGCCAAATGGAATAATGTTTTTACCGCCAAACGCTCCCAGATAGGAAATGAGAACCAGCCCGCCCAAATATGGCGCCATCCACATACCTGATCTTAATCCTAGGCCCCCTGGCACATTCAGCCGCCCCCTCAGACTTGCCGTCACAAAAAAGACGATGCCTATCGCCATAGCGATTGCCAGTTTGTAAATAGTTTCCCATCCACACCAGTAACTCAGAAGATTACAAAAGTAGAAAGCGCACGGGCAAATGATCTTGGCCGCGGGTAGTTTGAACCCGCGTTTTTCATGCGGCATTTCAATACGCATGCATAACAAGGCCACAGGACCCATGGCATAAGAGATGACCATGCCTGAAACAAGAAAACTGACCATCGCCTGCCAGCCCGGAAGCGGCAGGAAGAGGAACATTCCCAAAACAAAATTGACGAGAATGGCCGTCACAGGGAAATTTTGTTTATTCAGGATTTGCAACCAGCGGGGCAGATACCCGATTTGACTCATTGCATATAAAATTCGAGCTGTTGAAGTGACATAAATCAAGCCCGCACCACCCGGAGACACAGCGGCATCAATGTATAACAGCTTGACCAGCCAGGCCAAGCCCAATCCGGCGGCAAGGCCAGCAAACGGTCCCACATCACCGGCAAAACTCAGATGCTGCCAGCCATTCACCAGCATATTCGGACTAAGAGCCCCTATAAAAGCCACCTGCAATCCGAGATAAAGAATGAGACAGCCTATAACCGACCCCACAATCGCCAACGGGATAGCCACCGCGAGATTTTTGGTCTCTCCCGCCAATTCCACACCATGCTTGAACCCCGTGAAAGCAAATGCAACTCCTCCTGATGCAACCGCAGTCAAAATTGCATGCCAGCCAGTCAGGGTAAAAGCACCTGTAGCGGCGCCGGAAAAATTCACGGTATTAAAGCTGGTCTTAATCAGCACAAATACCGTCAGGATAATGACTAACACCTTAAACAGAAACAATCCAAAATTGAAACGAACCAGTCCCTTGTAACTAGCGATATTGATAATGCAAAATGCCAGCATCAAGATGGTTGCCCATACCATGCCTGCCCCGTTCAAAACAGGAATGCCGTTTTCGATATTCACAATAGACGTAAAATACGTTGATGCATACTGCAGAATGGCTTGCACTTCGATCGGAGCCATGGTCAATGCCGACAGCCATGCAATCCAGCTCACGATAAAGCTGGTGAAGGTGCCGTGGCTCATTTGCGGAATCTGTGCAGTACCGCCGGCAACGGGAAACAAGACAGACAATTCGGCAAAAGTAAGAGCAATGATAGCCGTGGCAACGCCTCCAATCAGCCAGGCAATGACGGCTGAAGAACCCGCGATCTTAGCCGCGTATAAGGGCGCAAATAGCCATGCTGAACCCACCATACCGTTAATACTCAACATTAGCAGACTGACGGGGGTAAAACGTCGATTGAGTGTCATAAGCTCTTGTATCCCTGATGTATTGATATCATATCTCATTTCCACGCTGATTCCGGGGTGCGGGAGAGTTTTGCACTTAGGTCTCGCTTGCCGCCGCACTCTCGAACTGAATCAATATGGCTCCCATTAAAATGATGACCACACCCAGTGATTGCACCCATGTCATGGATTCATGCAGCATGGCCATCCCGACCAGCACCGTGACAACCGGTTCCAGGACTGACAGGATCGATGCCTTCACAGGACTTATATACTTTAAACCATCCAGGAGAAGTTGGATAGGCAATGCCGTGGCGAAAACACCCAGTGCGCAGATATAAAACCAGGCATGCCATGAGGAGGGAAATACAAAACGATGAAAATAATATGACAGGCCCAGAAATACCATGGTATTCCCAATGCAGACCAGCAAAGCCAGCATTCCGGAATCAAGACTCTTGGTCGTATGCTGACTGCCATAGACATAAATGGCAAAACAACAGGCAGCGATAGCAGCGAGCGCGATCCCCGACAGATTCAAGGCCAGCTGACCGCTGCCTTTCAATAAAGCCAAGCCAAGCATTACGATACTCAATGCCGCCAAAGCGATTTTATTGATTTTCCAGGTTCCAGCCGCCCAAGCAATCAAACTGACAAATACCGGAAATGAGAAAAAAATAACCATCGCGATTCCCGTGCCAATCTGTTTGCTGGCGAGAAAGTAAAAAACGCTTGCACCGCTATAGCTTAATGCTCCAAAGATAAATATTTTCATGATTTCCAGGTAGTTCAGCGGATTTCTAAAAGGATGTTTGCGATTGATCAGCATCCATCCCGATATCCAGACGGAAGCCACCAGGAACCGCCAAAATAACATGTTTTCAACCGAAAAATGGTACGCAAAAAGCCGGGTTCCCAAAAATCCCATCCAGCCAAACAGAAGCCCGGAGAGGATAACGAGTATCGTGCCCCGAATCGATAAATTAGAAAGAAATGTTTTTCTTGTGTCTGTCATAAGCGCCCCGGGAGAAGAGGCGAACCATTCCCGATTCGACCCGTTTGTTCATGATTGATTGAAGATAGTATAAGCTTTGCCCACATGAATCAAACTTTCATGCCGCTTCGGAACCCCATGCTCCATACCAGCGCATCGCTATATTAAAAATCCCTTGCGATAATGACACTCTGTTGCAAACAGTACGGATTACCGTCAATTCGCATGAAACTTCTTACACTTCCCAATAGACAGTTTCAGCTTAGCAGGTAGAATTCCCTCTAGAAGACAACCAGAAACAGGGTAAATGCAGATGACAAAATTATTTGGCGAAGCTAATCCTCCATTAACTGAAAACCTGGTCTCTTATATTCTCTCCATGACTGGCAGCACCACATTGCGATTAGCCGAACAAGTAAACCGTACCTGGCGGGATGCAGTCTTTAAAATGAAGTTACGCACGAAAATATTCGAATCCACTTTAAAAAAGTGTGATTTTTTTACCAGGATAACATTCCAGGATTTTGATTTTGCACCCTTAAGCGGTGGACTGACCAATTCCACATTTAAACTAGTCATCCAGGGGCAAGCTTATGTGGCAAGGATTCCAGGGCGTGAAACACGGCTTTTTATCGACCGCTCCGCGGAATACTGGAATGCGGCCATTGCAATGAAATACGGAATCAATACTGTGATCACATACTTTGATCCTGCTAACGGATCCCAGGTCACCGCCTACCTGCAAGATCCTGTCCCCATGACATCCAGCCTGATCAAAGAACCTCTCTACCTGGAAGCCGCAATCAATACACTCCGGCGAATACATCAATCCACTGAGTTGTTCAAAAACGATGTGGATATTTTTTCGAGAAACCGGATCATGCTGGACATTATCAGCCATCATGGCAATGCATTACTCTCGAGATATCAAGAACTAGCCAAGACCATGGAAGACGTGGAAAAGCTTTTTTCTGTCCTCACACTGCCCAAACGACCTTGTCATAATGATACGACGCCATCCAATTTTGTGTGCTCCAATGGCAAAATGTATCTGATTGATTGGGAATATTCTGGAAATAACCTTCCGATTTGGGACCTGGTATGCCTGGCTGTGGAAGCAGGTTTCTCCCGGGAGGACACGCAGCGCATGCTGGCTTTATATTATGGGCCGGAGGCGCCTGAAAATGACAGGCTATTTCAAATTTTGATTCCTGTATATGAATTCTGGGTTGCGTTATGGGCAGGCGTGCAAATTGCCAACGCAAATCACTCAGGAGATGAGAAAGACTTGCTTGCGCTTGAAAAACTAAGGCTGGATGGATGCAGCAGCTCACTCAAGACGCTGACATTCAAAGAGAGCCTGGCGTCTTTCAGAAAAACAACGGAGAATGACAGTGAGCGCGGAACAGATCCCACCGGACTGCTGTCTGTGGGAATGTTTTCCAGCAGTCCATTTAACGCATCCGCGCAGTCATCAACACCATTGATTCCGCAACACCGCATGCACATGTAAACTTATATACCGCCAAATGTGAATGTATATATTTCCAGCCCCGGAGCATCTGCGATTACTTCCAGCAGGCCTTCATTTCCCTTCTTCAAGTCAACGAGAAAATATAACTTGTTTTCATTAACTTGCAATTGACCATTCACAACATCCGGACCGAAATCCTCAGTCATTTTTTTACCATTGAGCAAGACAGTCAAAGTGACCGGCGTTTTCTTTGACACACCCATCACCATGTATACCTTATTGGCGTAAAATCGTAATTTGACCGACGCATTTGCTTTGGACGAAGTGACTTTTTCAGAAGAAATTATCCATTCTCCGCCAAGAGCCCACTGACTCAATTTCAAAGTCTCAGGATAGGTATAGTTGGCAGGCGCATCCTTTGTGACAGATTCAGGGCTGGCAAAACGATCCGCCCTCTTATAACCCAGGTAGGTTTCCGGTGTCTGTTTTGTTGAATAAACCTCTGCTTCCCTGGCGGCCTGGACAGGCTCATTCATGCCTAAAAGATAACGAATATTATTTTCAGTGACATTATATTCACCTTCGCCGAAATGCACATACACCACTTCGCCTTCCTTATTCACCAGATAATGCGCCGGCCAATATTGATTTTTGAAGTTTTGCCAGGATACGAAACGATTATCAAGCGCAACAGGATAATGAATTCCGAATTGCGCCACTGCATTTTTCACATTGTTGACATCGTGTTCAAACTGAAATTCCGGACTATGCACTCCCACAATTTCAAATCCCAGATCATGATATTTGGCATACCAGTCCTTCAGATACGGCAAGGTTCTAATACAGTTAATACATGAATAAGTCCAGAAATCCACCAGCACAACTTTTCCCTTCAAATCGCTCCAGTTCAGTGCCGGAGAGTTAATCCAGGCATCAATCCCGGTAATTTGCGGCGCAGGATAAGGATGTTCCAGCCCGTTCACCAGCGAATTGACGCGCACGTTATCGCGGCTCTCTTCCGGCCCGGATGGAAGTCCTGTTCCTGGAAAAAAGATCAGGTACAAAACCGTCAAAACGATTATCAGGCCAAGTACCTGGCGGAATAATGAAGTATATTCACGAAACACGGCGATGCGCGTCATCACTCCCCGGCCAATCAAGGCGATCAATAACATGGGCAGCCCCGCCCCGATTGCAAAGGCGGTAACAATCAGAATGCTGATAAAAGTGGTTTTCTGAACCACAACTTGAACGATCACGGCCGCAAGAATAGGCCCTGCGCACGGCGTCCATATGATGCCAACCAGGCCGCCGAATAAAACGCCTCCCCAAAAACCGCCCTGCGGATTATTGACGATTTCTATCGAACTGCCTACGCTGGTCAACCGCGATGTCAGGAGATTGAATTTTTCCGTCAGTGTCTTAGACATCATCACCACGCCCAGCAACAGCAATATTCCATAGGAAAAGTTTCGAATCAAATCCTGGCTGACATGCACTGACTGAACAATCTCCCGTGAAAAAAGCGTAACCACGGTAAAAGTAATGATGAATCCTGTCACAATGCCCAGCGGCCTGGATTTGCTGCCGGCGAGTGATCCGGAAAGAATGATGGGCAGTATCGGCAAAATACAAGGCGAGATAATCAAGGCAAATCCTTCGATAAACGCAAGTCCAATGTTGATCAGGTCTGCATTCATGCTCAATATCCTTTTGTTGATTCATTGATTACTCTGCCAGCCAGTCACCATGCCGGCATGAAATGCCAAACGTCATCCGGGCATTTTGTACCCGCTTCCCTATTCAAACCAGGACGCGTGGCTTCTTGGTCTCCTCTTTCACAAATGCCAGGCAATCCTTGCAAGGCAGGTCACCCGGTGTGAAAGCAGACTCGTAAAAATAACATTGCATCATTACATGCTGATTGACAACCGTGTTTTGATATAAAAATCCGCGGCAGCTCTCATCCTGATCACAGGTAAATCGACACAATTGTTCATCCGGAACCGGTATCTGCCGTATATATGACGCCATTTTCGGCATCATCGCCGCTCGAAACGAATGGTAGGCATTAACACGCAGGCGGCGGCTGGATTCCTCTTTTAGCACACGCTGCTTGAATAATTGGCTTTTGTCATACCAGACACCTTGTTTATCATAACCAAAAGCAAAAATATTATTGTAATGCAGCAACCAGTTATAAAGTATTTCATTCGGCACTTCTTCCATTCTTTCAATCTGAAATGGATAAACCTCTTCTTTTAATCCAGGCATGAGATACGCATATCTGAACAGTGTTCCACTATATGTATGATGAAATGAGAGATAAAATTTCTTTTGACGATTTTCAAGAAGTTCATATTCCCCGCTTCCAAGAAAAAGAAGAAACGGATACGCCGAATTACCCATCAGATAATCGTTATGCAACAAACTGTCTTCTATGACCAGCAGGCTGTCCGGATTCAGCCTGCTTTTGATAGCGGGGGGACGCAGTACTGCATTCCGGTTGAGAGCGAGTCCTAGCGAACCGTTTGCCAAGCTGGCGTATTTGTCGATATTGACACGATTGACGTCAAAGGCAACGCACAATATACAGAAGGACAGAGAAAGGCATAACAGCCTGACCCACGCATACTTTCCGATAGTTTTGTGGGCCAGCCGCTCCACACAAAATCCCGCGATCACACTCAGGCAAAGCAGCGTCAGGCTGTAATGCCAAGGCGCACCCATTGCCCAGCTAAAAGGCAGAACCAGAAACAGAATAGATGAAGCATAGAGGAACGCCAGGGATTTTTTATAAACCATCGAATCATCCGAACGATAAATCCAGACACCAAGCGTACCCAGCAGAGCAGCCCAGATCAGGGCCCAGATCAAAAGACGGGCGGAAGCAGTGAAAATAATCGTGCGCCATGCGAGATCCGGGAACGCCAAAATACCCGATGGGATATAATCGTGCGTGACGCCAAATACATCCTTCAAAAATGCATTAACCGTCCCTAGTGTATGACGGTAATTCACATTTTTCACTCCGTATTCCAGCCCTGGCCAGGATGCCAAAAGATAAATTCCCAACGCCGCACTCGTCAATGTGATGATGGTTATCACCTTTCGTGCATCCCTGTGTCCAGCCAGCCTGTATAAATAGCGCCATGGCGATTGTCTGGTATAAAAGTGTATTAAAAAATAACACATCAGAACCGGCCCCAGCATGACGGCCGGTTCCTTGAATGTCACCGCCAGCACATACAAAAACAGTGAAGCAAAAAACAAGAAATAATGTCTGAACGGGATGACGTCGGGTTGTATGCGCGCAGGATGGTGTTCACGTTCGCACGGACACAAGGTGTTCTTTTCGCAGAAGACCACAAACAAATAAAGTGACAGCGTCAGAAAAAAGACATAAGCGAATTCAAAATGCATGATGGTGAGACGAGATATACTCAGCGCAGGATGCATCAGATAAATACTGAATGCAACCCACCCGCCAAATCGATAGGAAGGAAATAGCCGCGAATAAAGCCGAATGAGAAAATATCCAGTCATAGACAAGAAAAACAAATTGATGAGAATGAATGCTTTTGTGTTATGCCAGCCGAGCAGCGGCGTGATAATCTGATAAATCAGAAAATGTCCTGACGGCCTGAAAAAGGGAATGTTTGTGTGCAGCAATTTGGGATGCAGATAAATATTCAATAAATCGCCCAGACTGTGGATACCCTGATTAGCCAGGTAAATTGTCGGCTGCTCAGGGTACATCAGGTTAAATGCGATAACGGAATGATTAACAACCAGTACCAGTGAAAGTAAAAAAATTATCTGAATGAATGGCCTGAATATGGGTAACCGCAAGATTGTTTTTTTGATAAATTCCATTCTGAGTTAATCCTGTTTTTTGCCCAAACCTAGCAAAGCTTTTTAAACAATACGCTCTGCCAGCGCCTTGGTCCCGGTCGTGCGGTTTTCGGCGCCGCAACTGTTGCACGGCTCGAATAGCTGACATTTAACCTGATCTTAGGCAACTTTTCTATCACTTTTTGACGAAGCGCCCGTTTGAATCCGCCCGCATCCTGGCAAATATTGTAATCACCAGTCAGATCGAATAAAGTGATCGTTGATTAACGCTGTACGGCCGGGAATTACTAAAATTTGCACCAGCCTAAATATGCCAGCCATTTTTCATTTTTACCAGGATCATTCGTATGGATAACAATCGGGATACCAGCTTTTCCATTATCATTCCTACTTATTGTGAAGCCAGGAATATCCCCGATCTGGCACAGCGCATCGCCAATGTTGATTTTGGCGGCCGACAATTTGAAGTCTTATTGATTGATGACAACAGCCAGGATGGCATTGCCAATGTCGTCCACCATCTTGCATTCGCTTATCCATGGCTTCAGCTGATTGTCCGTACTGAAAAAAGAGACTTGAGCCAGTCTGTGATATGCGGCTTTCGAAATGCGCGGCATCCTCTCATCGTCACTATGGATGCGGACTTAAGCCATCCGCCCGAATCCATACCCGCCATGCTCGAAATGCTGGCTGACACCGGCACGGACATGGTAATAGGCTCACGATATATACCAGGCGGCAGCAGTGATCATAACTGGCCCTTCATTCGGAAAATCACATCCCGCACCGCGGCACTGATAGCAAGAATGCTGCTTACGGCGCCTGTAAAAGATCCGCTATCCGGATTTTTAGCTTTCAGGAAAGACCTGTTCCTGTCGGGCGATCCTCTGGAGCCGATTGGCTGGAAAGTCGGGCTGGAATTAATGATCAAATGCCGGTGTAAAAATATTCGTGAAATTCCCATTCATTTTTCGCAACGCAGCCACGGCAAGAGCAAGCTGAATATGAAAATTTCATTTGATTATTTACGCCACATTATCAAGCTCATGCGATATCAACTGTTTGCCTGACACCCGTTATGCGGTGCGTAATTCCCGTATATCCCGCACAAATGCCTCGATGTCAGCTGCTTCCGTGTCAAACGATGTCATGAGGCGCACCTCGTACCTGTCTTCATCCCACACATAAAAATGATATTTTTTCTGTAACTCAGTGATCAGTACTTCAGGCATGATGGCAAATATGGCATTTCCCTGGACGGATTGTGTAACCTTGATATCAGAAAATTCGGATAATTTTTCCGCCAGCAGCAACGCCATGTCATTCGCGTGCGCTGCGTTTTTCTGCCATAGCTGGTTGGTCAGCAGCGCCTGAAACTGCGCGGAGATAAAGCGCATTTTTGATGCCAGCTGCATGCTTTGTTTACGGATGTACATGAAATTTCCGTTGATGGCACGATTAAATAATACGACCGCTTCCCCTATCATCATGCCATTTTTTGTCCCGCCGAAAGAAAGCACGTCCACCCCTGCGTCTCTTGTAATGGATTTCAAATCCAGACCCAGAAAAACAGCAGCATTGCTGAGGCGTGCTCCATCCATATGAAGATACATCTGATGGGAGTGCGCAAAATCTGCTATATCCCTGATTTCATCAGGAGTATAAACCGTGCCCAGTTCCGTCGTTTGGCTGATGGAAATGATATGTGATTGCACATAATGCTGATCTCCCAATCGGCGCCATTGCCTGCGTATTCCATCCACAGTAATTTTACCATTCGATGTTGGCACCAGGAGTAATTTGGATCCGGTGAATTTTTCTGGCGCGCCGCATTCATCAACCTGTATATGTGCCTTGTCAGAGCAAATCACTGCCTGATAACTTGCATTCATGGCAGCCAGTGCCGTTACATTTGCCCCGGTACCATTAAATACAAAATGCACCTCGACATCCGCGCCAAAATGCTCCCTGAAGGTTTCAATGGCGCTCGCGGTATATTCGTCAGACCCATAAGCCGGTGCATGATGCCGGTTTGCATCTGAAATTGCCCTTAGAATGTCGGGATGGATCCCGGCATAATTATCACTGGCAAAGCTGATTTTTTTCATATATACGGTCTCCCCGGAGATACGGCATGCGTCTTGATCATGGCTATTCAAGAACCATCGCTTTTATTAAACTGACCACATCTGCGTTAAGATAAGGCCGTTTCTGAGGGGGATTATAATAAAGCAGCTGCAGCAAGCAAAGTAAGTCCATAAGCCTTGCGCCAATTTTCCAGTCTGGCGGCAGCTTACTGCCATTGCATTCTACACCCTGTATAAAACTTGTCTCATAGTAACCCGGCAAACGCTTGCTGTAACGCAAGAATAAACCCACGTCCAACAGGTAAGTGCTCGCAAGAGCAAACTCCCAATCCAGGACCGCGCTTACTTTCCATTTTCCCTTGTCTTGTTTGACCAACAGATTGGCCGGATCATAATCCGCATGCGTCAAATTCGCGGGTTGATGATCAGGCAGATGACCCTTGTTTTCTTCAATGAAGGCTATGACTCGGGATAAAAGTTCACTGTCTAATCCTCGGCGCACATCGGAAGAGTCCAATAAGGCTTGAACGTAGGGAATATATTGTTCCTCCACACCAAATGGCCTGACAGAGAAATCCTCCTGAAAAAAACCGCCCTGATCAAACTTCATCATTCGCAGTTGTGACACGATTTTTCCTGCGTCATACGCGCATTCCTGAATTGCCTGTTGGTCGCCTCGCATAATAACCTCCCGCATCAGAGCACCCTCAACCCATTCAAATACGGCATAAGGATAGGGAAAGATTTCGCAGCGGCCGTCATGGTAATACATTTCTGCCATCGGAATGCGGCTGTTAATAAATTGATAGATATTGAGTTCATTTATTAATCCGGACTTGTCTCTAAGATAAAGCCGCAACACTAATGGAGGGTGATTTGATTTGAAAGTAATTTTAAAATTACTGTTGGCACAGCCTTCTGACAGCAAAATGATCTGCTCAATCGGGTCGGGCACATAGCCTTGTATTAATTTCCCTGCCTCGGCGGCATTCAGATCATAGTGAGCAGTAAGCCGCTCCCAGCGCAGTTTTAATACCGGAGTGTCAGCGTGAAGAAAACGCACCGGATCAAAAGACATGACCCACCAATAAATGAATCGGCCAGGTCATTACCCGTTCCGCCGTCGGGTCTCCCCATGCCATTTGTAAATCAGCAAAAATAAGATTAATGGGATTTTCCTGGTTCAGCTGCTGATACTCCTTCACAGCGGACCAGGTATTGAGATAGCCAATCAGTTGCGTGAAATTCATCGATTTTTCTATATGATATGCGGGCGATTCGATTCTTTTGAAGGGAAAAGGAATGGTTTGGTACTCATTATCAATATATTCTCTCTGTTTGGGCCAGTAATTCGCCCCCAATACATCCGAATAAAGTCTCTTGATGAAAATATCCACATCCGGATGGATGAATCCCAGGGAGTAGCACCACGCAGCGACAATGCCGGTATATTTTGCCACCCGTTTGACTTCCTGATAAAAACTGTCGAGATCAAACCAATGCAATGCCTGCGCGACGGTAATCAAATCCACCGATGCATTCTGTAGATCGGTTTTTTCCGAAGGCCAACAGAAATAGTTAACATTTTCCTTTTTTATGGCGATATCCAGCTGAGCCTGGTTGATATCGCTGCCAATAACTTGCTTGAAATAATCCGCCAGCCTGGAAGCAGCCTGACCATTTCCGGTTCCACAGTCCCACGCCAGATCATGCTTGCTGACCAGCCCGGCAAGATACTGGTATAGTGCTTGCGGGTAATCTGGCCTAAACTGCAGATAATCTGATGACTTCTCGCCGAAGTGGTCTATGTAATGCATGAATTTATTTTCTCCCTCTCTCACACGGACCTAATCTGGCTATTTTCTCATATTTTTATTGAGTTATCACTTTCCATATCGTTACGCCTGACCAGGTCCGCAAGAAATGCCTGTCTTTCTTGCAGGATAGGTATCCGTCATTTTTTAAAAAAACCGAATTTACATTTGTCAACAAGCCATATTCGGGTATAATGAATGCCCTACATTGAGGCATATTGCCATGAAGAACATACAACGCCGCTAAGTTTCATCCTTAAAAGCTTGATCCTATAGCTTTGTCATCACTTTAATCACAAGCGAGTTGTATATTTATGCCTCACGACAATTTTCTTCACTCAGTCAGGAGTGAGATACGGGAAACCTTCTCTCTCAGCATTCCCTTAATTGCCTCCCAGTTGATCTATGCCTGCAGCGGTTTCATTGGCACCGCCATGGTTGCGCATCTGGGTCAGGATGCCTTGGCTGCCAGCGTTCTTGTCTCCATGATCTGGATGACACTGACAGTGTTGTTTTTTGGTATTTTAAATTCCATCAGCGTCCTCGTTTCTCACCAGTTTGGCGCGAAAAATTACCGGGCCATCAGTGATATTATGGGGCAAGCATTCATTCTGGGCGTTCTGCTTGCGGCAGTCATGATCATTCTTATGCTGGGCATGCCTATCATCCTGCGATACACTTCACAACCCCCCGCTGTGCTGGCGCTGGCAGTACAATACATGCATTCTTTGATCTGGACAATTCCAGGCCTGATCACTCTTATCGTTTGCGAACAATTTCTCGCGGGTGTCAATCAGGCAAAACTGGTACTGAGAATCAGCCTGCTTGTTGTACCTATAGAAATACCCCTCATCTATCTTCTCATATTCGGCAAGCTAGGTTTGCCCGCATGCGGAGTGGCGGGCATAGGTTATGGATTCGCAACAACCTATTCCACCGTGGCTGTGCTGCTGACTTGCTATCTCGTCAAGTCCAGATACTATCAATCCTTCGGCATTCTTCAGGGATGTTGCCGCATTGATCTGACCCGGATCATGGAATTGATTCGCATTGGCCTGCCCATGGGCTGCATGCATGTCATTGAAGTCAGCACGTTCACATTCGCCACCTTCTGGATTGCGCGATTCGGCACCACCATGCTCGCTGCGCATCAAATCGTTATGCAGTATTTGGGTTTTGCGATCACTATCGTTTTCGCCATGTCTCAGGCTGTCACAGTCAGGGTAGGCCATAGTGTTGGCAGACAAAATTTGACCGGCATACGCCTTGCCATTTATGTAGGCATGGTTTTAAATTTTATCTGCATCGCCCTGGTAGCATTGGCGCTGAACTGTTTTCCTTATTTCTTTCTGAGCCTGGATATGGATATCAAAAATCCCGCAAACGCCTTGCTGCTGCGCGACAGCGCCATGTTGTTAGGCATTGGCGGGATACTCATGCTGTTCGATAACTTTCGAATCATTGGTTTCGGCGCGTTGCGCGGTTTAAAGGACACAAAATTCCCCATGTATGCGTCCCTGGTATCTTTCTGGATCATAGGACTCAGCCTGGCTTATCTGTTCGGGATGGTATGGCATTTTTCAGGAAAAGGTATTTGGTGGGGTCTGACTCTGGGAATCGCAAGCGGCGCGGTCATTGTATTCATACGCGTGCAATGGCTGTTAAATCACGTCGATCTGGCGCAATTGATGACGACAGGAAAAAACATGAGCCTGGCTTCTCACGATTAAAAAACCGCCGGCTGCGGTTGAAGAGGGAAAAAGCGCACTCGTCTAATGACAGACAGGAAATATGTCACGCTCCGGGTCAGCCTGGTTATTTGTACGCCTCAAGAACATAGTAAGGCGCCATGATGGTTTCATCTTTCCAAGCCAGTCCGGTACCCTTTTCCATCACGGGGAAATGTACGCTGGTCTTTTGAAAACACTGATTCAACACGATCTGTTGTACAGTTTCAGGAGACCAATAGCTTCCGGAAACAACCGCGCCCGCTGGTAACAGCCTGACAGAATAACGTTCACCATCTTGTATCTCGCCAGCCTGCGGATACAGAGTTTCCACACTCACCCAGGAGCCCTTCAACAAGTTCCTGTAAGTATCCCAGGCAAGAAGTAATCCATTTGTACGCAATAATGACGAAACACTTTGAAGAAAATGTTCAAGGTCGTTCAATTTCTGATTTTCATGAAATACAAACGAACAAACAACAACATCAAATGTATCGGGCAGGATTGAATAATGGACCACACCGCCCGATTGATGCAGATGCAGATATATACCCTGCGGATCGGAAGACTTAGCCTGCATCAGCATGGACTGGTTTATGTCAGCGCCGATAACGACCGCATCTGGAAAATGGCGTTTAAGATATCTTGTCGCAAGACCGGTCCCGCAGCCCAAATCCAGTATTGTTTTTACCGGGCCCGAGTTGCCAATTAGCGCAGGCGCATCCTTCACGGCGAGATAATCCGTCCCGCACTCAATGGAATATTCGGGCAACCGGGAAAAATAACCGGCTTGCTCATGATAGTCGGTAGGCTTACAGCTGATGGCCATGTGTGATATCCCCGTGATCAATTTATTTACCGGTATTAAGAGTGTGATTACCAGAGGGTGCTAAATTACCACCAGGATGGAAAAATAGCAAAGTGACCGGGTATTCAGTCGTTGATATCCCCGCACCCAGAGCTTGCACGTGACGCGCGGTTAGAAATTGTTTAGAATGCGCTCATTTTAATAAATGAGTGGCTCTCGTGAACCAGTACCGCTTCATCAGTTGCAATCCGGATTCATTTCACGCAGGCGTGATAACAGCAAGAATTCAGGCAGTAAAAGAGGGCATGATCACCGAATTGCCCGTCAGAGAACTTTATCACCCTGACTGGCTGCGCTTGTTTTCCCCAGCAGACGCCTCACGCATCGCCGCTCTACATGCAGCTGAACAGACTCAGGATATCGAACTTCTGACACGCCTGCACCATATCAAACCAGCCGTCAAGGACAGTGTTATCCTGGTGGGAACACTTTTCACAGCCTTTCTGATCCTATCAAATCTGGCGGCATTCAAACTGGTCAGCGTGGGTCATTTTACCTTCCCGGCCGGCCTGGTTTTTTTTCCGGTTACTTACCTATTTGATGACATCCTGACTGAAGTTTATGGTTTCAAAATCAGCAGACGCATCATCTGGTCTGCGCTTTTTGCCAATTTGATCGTCTTGCTGGGAGCCTGGCTAACCACCTATCTTCCACCCTCTCCCGATTGGCACGATCAGGCAGCTTACGCACTTATATACCAGGCAACACCACGGATTTTTATTGCTTCAACAGTCGCTTATTTTTTTGGTGAATTCTCCAACTCCATCTTACTGGCCAAATTAAAAATTCTGATGTCAGGAAGACATTTATGGCTGCGCGCGCTGGCCAGCACATCTGTAGGTGTGGGAATTGACACCATTCTCTTTACCCACATCGCCTTTTTTTCTCTTATACCTTATTCGGCTGTCTGGGATATTATTTTCACCATGTATCTCGCTAAAGTCATATATGAAGCCTGCGCCATTCCGCTGACTTACAAAATGGCAAATTATCTGAAACGTAAAGACAATGTTGATTATTACGATGTAGGAACCCGGTTCAATCCGTTTTCCCTGGCGCTTTAAGATAGCGATTTTCGCCGGACGTGTAGTGTGTATCCAGGCTGAAGATGCCAAATTTCGTATGTAAATCATAAACATCCAGCTTTTCCACGCGCTTGAGCGCGGCAGCAAGAGACACGGATATTGGCAGCCCCGTGATTTCCACCATCACCTTAATCAGCCACATTGTCAGGATCAGGGAGAGCAGATGTTCGATCTGAATCATGCCGTAAAATGCGATTATTCCAAATATCCAACTATCCAATCCGGAAGCAGCCACCGTAGATGCAATGAATCTTGCCCCCATGGCGCGCCCCTGCCAGCGCAGTTTGAGTTTTGCCATGATGATGGAATTTAAAGGTTCAGCGCATATGTAACTGATTGCGGAAGCCAGTAATACTCTCGTATTCATGGTCATTACCGCATCGAATAGCGCATTGTTATTTGGATAATCAGGGCCCGGCAAATGAATCACAATCTGCCCATACACAATGAATAAGCCATTAAACAGAAATCCGCACCAGATTGCCCGTCGGGCATATTTATATCCGTAAACCTCCGTAATCAAATCGGATAATAAAAATGTCAGCGGGAAAATGAGCGTCCCGGCATCTGTAACCAAGTTCACAATTTTAATCAGGCGGGCATCAAACCAATTGGCGATGACGATGATGGTGGAATAACTCAAAGTCAGCAGCCATAGGTTATTGGATTGTATGTTCAGATTTTTCATGACGAAGACGTCAATTATAATCCCTGAGTTCAATAATCTTGTCGTTCTCGAAGCGGAAAACGGACACACCCAGCAAATTCAATTCTTCCCCGGCTTTTAGGCCGTTGGGCAAGTCTTTTTTCAGCGTTGCCCGATATTGTATTTCTATGGCTGCCTGATTATCACTTAAAATCCAGTTCTTAACCTGCTGCTTGCGATCGAGAAAATACATGGCACTTTGTGCCGCCAATTCGCGAACTTGTGATTTGCCTTGACAAGATATCGAACAACTGCCGCCGGAAATAGCCGCGAAAACACATTCATCAGCGAAACATTCCATCATTCCATCGATATCAAAATGGTTATACGCTGAAATATATTTTTTTATAACTTCACGCAAATGCGCCCAGGGCATGCGCTTCTCCTTTGATTAGAAAGCAGAGATACTGCTTTCCAAATATTGAATCCTGAAATCCCACTTTTCTCTCCTGGTTGAGAGTAAAAGCGTAATATTACCCATTCAGGCACATTTATGACATCAATTTGGTTGACTTGAACAATATTTCCCTGGCAGTTTTTACAATCGCGCTGTTGGGAACATATTTGTTAGTCAAGATGACAATACCCGATTTTTTGTTAGGTATCACAGCGATATAAGCGCGAAAACCGTTTGTTGCGCCGGTCTTGTCAATCAGTGCGTCGCCATTATAAGGCGGTCTGCTATAAATTTCCTGTACGTCTATGGGGCCAAAATCTTTGGCGTCAGATACTTTAAGCAGACCTGCAACGTCTTCATCTTCAATTTTGTGAATCTGCCACCCTAATCCCTGATAATCACCGCCCATTTTCACATACACAGATTGCGTCATGCGCATGGGATAAAAGACACGCGGCGGTGTGCCTGGCAACCCGATTGCCGCGCTGAGAAACCGCTGCATATCCGCTGCGGAAGCTTTGACTGCCGCAGCAGCGGGAAACAATCCGGCTGTCATATGAGGAGCGGCATCGCCATTTTTGTCATAACCTGTTGCATAGTACTTCGCCAGTGTTTTGGGAACGGAAATACCGGTTACCATTTTCAACGGATTCAGGATATGACGGCGATATAGATCATCGAAATCTCGTTCCGTAGACTTTTCAAGCGCATTGCCCAGCAGTCCGATACCAACATTGGAATAAATCCATTCCTCACCGGGATCCGAATCAGGCGTATAGGTATCCAGATATTGCTTCAGTTCATCCGGGGTGCTGACTGCTGCAGGCAGATCGAATGGCAACCCCGATGTGTGAGTCGCCAAGTCTTGTAATTTGATTTTTTTATAACTTTCCGGCAAATCCTTAATATATTTTGTAACAGGATCGTTAAAACTCATTTTAGCCCAATCCACTTCCTGGGCCAGCAGCAGGCTGGCCATGATTTTGGAAACCGATCCTATTTCGAAAATGGTTTTTCGGGTAACAGGTTCTTTTTTATCACGATCAGCATAGCCAAAATAATATTCATTCAATTTGCCGTCAGTATATAATTCCACCGCGACACCTGGAATATGATTCCTGGACATGAAAGAGGTAATGGTTTTTTGCACCCATTCATCAGGCTGATCAGGCGCATTTTCAGCCATCACTCCAAATGATATCGTCGATAACAGGATAGTGGATATTGTCTTGATCATTTTTCTCATATCGATACTCTCTTCTTTTTTTCCAGATAATTGCATTTTTACCCGAATCACATTTATGAGGCAGACTTCTTATCGAACTGATTTGCCTGCTTGCATACAATCCGCGAGATGATCCAGAGCCTTATGCATTTTCAGATTAATGCCGGATAAGTCGCTGCGTATCAACTCTTCACTCTTTTGAACATACTTGCCGGGAGATAACTCGTTCTGACAATGCCTCACCATTTCCTTGATGTTTTCGGGTGTCAACTCCAGGTGAAACTGAAATCCATAAACCCTGTCACCATAACGGAAAGCCTGTCTAGGACAGCCGGCACTTTTTGCCAGCAAGACAGCCTTATCCGGCAGCCCGGGCATGTCACTATGCCAGTGCATAACATCAAACTGCCCAGGAAATTGCTTGAATAATGGATCCGATGACGCTTCCGGAGTGGCCTCAACAGGATAGACTCCGATTTCCCGATGCGGGCTGGGCTCAGCCTTCGCGCCCAATGCAATTCCAAGCAATTGGGCACCCAGACAAATCCCCAGAATAGCCTTGTTTGCAGCAATTGCTGACTGGATAAGATCGACCTCGGCTTGCAGGTAAGGAAATTTTTCCAGCATCAGGGCGCTTTGCGGCCCGCCCATGATAATAAGGAAGTCAAAATCCTCAACAGCAGGCAAGTCTTCACCACGATAAACATGGGTGCCGGACACGGAAAATTGGTTTTTGTTTATCCAGCTTTCAATCGTCCCCAATTTTTCAAATGGAGCATGGATAATATAATGTATATGCATGTCAACCTTACTGCTTCATTTCAACTTGTATTCTCTGAATAAACCGCATTCTTTATACCCGAGACGTTTATATAAGGGAAACCCTTCCTGCGACGCTTGCAGCACGGCCATTCGATATCCCATTTCCTTGGCTCGCATCAAGCGAAACTGCTGCATGGCAGTCCCGTAGCCCCTTCTTCGGTATGCAACCGGCACAGACAGCCAATATAATCCGGCAACGCCAGCATAATAACAAGCCAGGCCGCGCACAACGGGTTTATTGTCAACATATCCCACATAATATTCAATCGGATCCTCTGCAGAAATCACTTCCGCTAGCCAGATATAATATTGATCAAAAGCTGACGGGGAAGCATTCAGTACGCGGGCAAAATCCAGTAATGTCTGTTGATCCAGGGCCCGGACAATCGATAATTCGGCCGGCGGCCGCAGCCGTTGTCCGCTGAGGTCACCATGCCAGGATTCAAGATCCAGCCACATGGCCGGATTATTTTCGGTATTCTGATATCCCGATCGCTCCAGATAACATGCCAAATCGCGCGGCTGATCATGGGGACTAACCCACCAGGTAAATGGCAAACTGCCATGGTCAAAATACGAATTTACTTCCCTGATTTTACTGCATGCATCCCGCGCGCTGAAATCCGCCCGCACGACATAATTAAATGTATCATCCTGCAACCCGGAATTGACGATGGTAAAATCCGGGACGCGTATCAATTGCACTGTTTTCATGTATTGAGAAAAATGTGTCATATGCACATTTAGATTTGCTTCCATCGCCAGGAGTATTTTATCTTGCGTCCATTCTTTGATTAGAGCCCGGGGGTCAGGCGGTAAAAATCGGATTCGCTGCTCTATCCAGCGCTTTGCCTTGCTGTCTATATCTTGAATGGTCTGGCTCTTGTTTTTGACATACTCATGAATATTGTCACGGTAGCGGGCCGCCAATTGCTGTTTTAATCGCTGATACCGGTCATACTCTTGCGGGTGCCGGATAAGATAATCGCGAAACGCGACATGTCGTTTTACTTGCGGATCACCTTCAGGAAACAGATGCAAATGATAGCGGACAGCCTCATTCTGTTTCGAAGTAAAAAAACTCGTATGCGGTACTATATTTTTCCTCAGACAATCATAGCCCAGGGCGGCCAAGGCTTGTTCAATCGCATGCATATCATCCAGACACGCATATTCCACGAGGATATCTATCACTGGTTTCGCGGCCATTCCAGGAATGGCAGTGCTTCCTATGTGATAAACAGATCGCAGCCTCGAGCTCAAAGTCTGGCGTAACAGCCCTGACTCAGTCAGATAAAGAGAAGACCAGGCTTGCTGATAGGGGATGAGTTCAACTATGCGTGGGGACATATACACCCTGTCATTTTAAAATATTCAATTATTCATTGTATTATATATTCGCCTGTACATTCATGATGCCCATTATTCCACATGGCCCAACAATCTCAATGGCATATCCATTTATTTAAGGCTCTCTTAAGCTTCATGATTTATCATTTTGCCCAAAATTAATACAGACATTTAAGGCAAAACGAGGCACGTGCATGCGCAATCGGTTTATCTCCCTTATTGGAAGCGTAAGGACGCGGGCAAATCCTTCGCATCCTGCCCCTGCCATAAAACCAATTAATCCTTTGCCCCCAGCAAAACCTGCCAGCGCACCGAAACCTGCCCGCAAGAGCAAGCCCCGCGTCGCGGATCCCCGCATCCAAATGCCAAGGCCACTGGATTTACCCGGGTTTACTTCTGTAGCCGTACCCGGATGGAATGTCGTCACTGTCAGCAGCGCACCCGAACCTGAGCGAAAATCTACGCCCCCGGAGCAACCGCCAGCCAAACCTCGTGTTTCAACCCGCCGCCCCGGCAGCTCAAGCGTTTTATCGTCGCCATTTTTTATGGCAAAACGCCATTATTCTGTACACGCCTGGCATCATACAACTTCGCCTTTTCGTATCAGCGACATACTGGAAGATGATAACTTCAAATTACCATCAGACCTTCAATTTACCCTCGCCAATCCGCAGTATATCACGCGGTGTCTGCGTGAAGTCCGCGCTATCTATCGTGCAATTGGAGGAAAAAACCCCGAACAGCAAAACCGTGCGGCTAAAGATCTTGTTGTATTCAAACCAGAACGAATGGGCTTGCAATATCTTGGCGCAATGGTCGCAACAGAAATCAAGACCGAAGATGATGCCGATTATCTCAATACCTGCAAGAAACTGTATAAATTGATACAGCCTAACATCGCTCAAAATCATAAACTGTTTCTAGAGCTCGCTGAAGAAAACGAAGCACTTGTTCATGACCTGGCTCACCGGCACCAACGCACTGAATTTTCCGATGACCCAAGGGCGCAGCATTATCTGGGTGTCAGAAACATCATTATGCAGCGTCTCGCCAGCAAGGGATACGATGCCCACATCATTAAGCATCTGGCAACCAAAATTGTCATGGATGATTTTCTCCGTAATATCTACGAAGAAACCATACAAAAAATCATTACAGAAACCATACATCAGGAATTATTAATTCAGCATTTGACCGCGTTGGATCCGCATGGCGAAGACCGTCAACAAATCCTGCTGTTACCTCAATTCCCGGCGCATCACCGTCTGACTCAAGTCATGGCGGGCGGAATCGCGACCGGAAAATCATCCGTCGCCAAACAATTCGCTGCCGAATTCAAGTCTAAATATGGTTTATCGCTTACTGATTTCGCGAGAATCAGCACCGACACTTTTCGATTGCTATTGCTTGATGATCCGTACATTGGAAACGACGCCATCACAAGAGGTTTGCTGACTCAGGATGAAGCCCGGCTAATAACGGATTTGTCCATACGGCTGATCGGAAAAAAAGTCGAACAACATGGTTCCGCGCCTCATGTTTTCATGGAAGCCGTTGCACCGACCGATGATGAACTCATCACCGGCACAAAATTAGGCGGTAAAGTCAGGGTGGCGATGACCTCTTATCCGCCAGCGCTGGCTGTCAAAGGAAATTATGAGCGTTATCAGGATAAAAAAGAACGATTACCGCCGGTTTCAGCCGTGTTGGGAAGTCAGTCACTCACCAGCAAAACCGCTCCGCGTATTCTTGATAAACATGGCGGAAAAGACATCGTCATGACCTTGCACGATACTTATGAAATCATCCATAAGTCAGCAAAAGGCTCCGCGCTGATTGCTATCTTTCATTGTCATCACGAAAAAGTAATCGTGTGCAACCTGCCTGGTTTATTGGAATTTGTCAAAAAATCTCATGTCAACACATCCGCCACCTCTCCGGATACAATGTATCCTGACCCTGATAAAATATCCTTGCCCGCGACCGTTGACCATTTTCTCAAGGATTATGGCAACAAGGAAATCGTCTTCGTCGATCCCGGCCAGGAAATCCACGACATCAATGATTACGATAATCACGCTTACGCCGTGTACCGGCCCGGATCAGGTCTGGAGATTAAAAATGAATCTGTTTACCGCGCGCTCATCGAGCACGATGAAGCGGCCAGAACGGCATTTGAGCTCATGCTGGAGAAAACCACGCCCGGCCTGGAAAGAAGAAAGCCAGCCGTCACTTTATAAGTCTGCCCGTTAGGAAGCTCACGGCATTGGCCCGCCGGCCATCCGCTCTCATTTTTGAGATTTGCCGCTAAACAGGGTAAGCTCAGGAAAGGAAGCACTTTGCTGGAGGGATTAAAAATGACGACTGGCAGGTTGTTGACTCGCTTACTGGCAAAACCAGGAGAAAGATATTTAATGAAGCAAAAACCCGTACAATTTATCAATAACACCCATCCTGTGCCTATGGAAAATTCCCACGACCTCGGCAAATCCATTCCACAGATATCTCTTCAGAATGCCGAATCGGCACTGACAGCCAGCGAACGGGCTCAACTGGAAAAACTGGATGAAACCGGTGTCACTGAAACCCTGCATGATTTGCGCAATCTCCGCGGCTAGCTGACTGGCAGCCGCTGCAAATCAGACCAAAGGGCCAGGGTTGGCCACCGCGCCCTCATACAAAAATATATTAAATACAAATACTTGTGATTAGTGAAGCATGTTGTCATGCTGGCAGCTGCAAGAGTGGGAATTTGTCAGCGCTATTTCACAAATCGTGTTATGATTTGCTCCATCCTAAACGGTGAACACCCCTATGTCTGAGCTTTTCTTTAAAGGAATCATCCTGGGCATGGTCATTTCAATGCCTATGGGTCCCATCAGTATCTTATGCATACAGCGCACCCTCTACTATGGAATAAAAATCGGCCTGGTCACTGCGATCGGCTCCGCGCTTGCTGATGGTGTTTACGGTTCAATTGCGGCGTTTGGCTTCACGGCAATTACAGATTTTTTAACCGGCTATCAATTCTGGATTCACTTGCTGGGCAGCCTCTTTTTGCTTTTCCTCGGCATAGGCATGATGCGCTCACCAATTCGAACCCTGCATGCACCATTGACCCAGGAAACCCATTCCATGCATGCATTCGTATCCGCATTCTTCCTGACCATCACCAACCCTGTCACGATATTTTCATTTATGGCGGTCTTTGCCGGACTAGGCCTTGGCAGCATCTATAAAGGCTATGATGGAGCCGTTTACACCGTCGCCGGAATCATGGTTGGCTCAACGCTTTGGGAATTCATGCTCAGCATAAGCATAAAAGGGATATTCCACCGCAGCATTAATCACACCATGATGCGCATCATCAACTATATTTCAGGCTCGACCATACTTGCCTTCGCAGCACTTTCATTCAAACTCTAGATCCGGGCGCCGGCACAGATCAACAGCAAAGATTTTAGTGATGACTAACAAACGCCTGCATGATACCGAGCATCTTATCATTACCAATTAAATTTCCCTGCCAGCAGTGATACAATGACCCCGCTATCATGATTACGTTTGGATTTTTAAGAATTAGCAAATTAATGCAAATTCAAAGGAAAGGATATTACTATGAAACCAGTTAATGCCTATGCAGCTGAAAAAGCAAAAGACCCGCTGAAACCCTTTGTTATTCAACGGCGTGATCCAGGCCCGCACGATGTTGCCATTGAAATTCTCTATTGCGGGGTCTGCCACTCGGATGTGCATCAGGCACGAGATGAATGGGGCAATTCCACATTTCCTATGGTGCCCGGTCATGAAATTGTAGGAAAGGTTACACAGACAGGCGCTTCCGTCACGCGCTTCAAAGCTGGCGATATGGTCGGCGTAGGCTGCTTTGTTGATTCTTGCAGGGAATGCCAGCCCTGCAGACAGCATCTTCAGCAATACTGCGAAAAAGGCATGAACCTGACCTATAACGGCGTAGAAAAAGATGGGAAAACAGCCACCTATGGCGGTTATTCCACAAACATCGTTGTTGATGAAAATTATGTCCTCACCATTCCAGCAAACCTTCCCCCTGAAAATGCCGCGCCGCTATTATGCGCAGGGATCACTACCTATTCCCCCTTGCGTCAGTGGAAAATCAAGCCCCGTGACAAAGTTGCCGTTGTGGGTTTGGGCGGGTTAGGTCATATGGCGGTCAAACTGGCCTCTGCAATGGAAGCGGAAGTCACCGTACTGAGCACATCTGACAGCAAGAAAAATGACGCCATGAAATTTGGCGCAAAACATTTTGTTAATACCAGAGATGGCAAGGCGTTCACCGAATATGCCAATTTTTTTGATTTCATGATCAATACCGCCTCCGGGAATATTAACCTGGAACACTATCTTCAATTATTAAAACAGGATGCCACCATGGTATGCGTAGGCGTGCCTGAGCAGCCATTCAGTCTTAATGCGTTTCCCTTGATCATGAAGCGCAGGCGTCTCGCAGGCTCGCTGATCGGCGGAATCAAGGAGACGCAGGAAATGCTGAATTTTTGTGGCAGTCATGGCATTTCAGCCGATATCGAATTAATCCCTATCAATAAAATCAATGAGGCTTATGACAGAATGGTTAAAGGAGAGGTACGATACCGTTTTGTGATTGATATCAATTCCTTGAGATCCGGTTAAATTGATGAAGCCAGCCGGCACGGGAAAACATTTATTCATCTGGTTCTGACTTTACTGCTGTCAATGAGCGGCTGGATTTCAGAACCTGCTCCCGGCTGTGATTTGACCATAAGACCCTGTTTGTTAATGGGGTGTATCAACTTGGGAAGGCTTTAGCGGCTACGTCAAAATAAGCATAATAAATCAATCAGATAATTACGGGATTGCGATTTTTACCATTGAATGCTTTATCAAAGACCAGTAATGATGCGGATTTTTTAAAAGTGCAAACTGACCACACCGAATCCGTCATCGATCTAACGATTATCTTGCAGGGGTTGATTATGGAGCATCATTGGAATAATCTGATTTAACTCAAACCAAACTATTGTGCGAGGATTGTATGAAACCAAGACAAGGTGAAAAGAACAACGACTCCAAAGGTATACCAGACAAAATAGAAAAGGAAATGGCTGAAGAAACAAAAAGAAATATCCTCTCTGATCCATTATCAAATCAATCCGGCGTTCATCAGTTTTTTTACAGAAATGTTCCGCCATTTAGCACAATGCAGCGAAGAGTGGATGAAGCAGATTGCGCTAAAAGCTTTTTAGCGGCAACACTGTTTAATAAGAGCCTTAGAGATAAACCTATTGACGGCGTCGACCCCATCAATATTACACCTGAATCGTTTTCTTCGTGTATGCGATTAAATAATAAATAACCCTGATGTGGGAACTGTGACATCAATCAAGATGTAAATTTTTACTGGCAGCGATGTGAAGCCATAGAGCTCTTTGCCCTATGGCTTTTCACATCGAATATGCCATTGTCCAGGATGAAGCCAGGACTCTCTAGAGTTTAAAATTGCTTACGATTGTTATGAGTGCTGCTGTTTTCATTATTTTCATTAACAGGACTGGCTACTGTTGTGGATTTTATATGAGCGCCAAAAGGCTAGTCGTAGAATTTATTTCTCTATCAAACCCTTTTACCTCAGGTAAGTCTTGTAATGTTATTTTACCATCTAAGTTACCCAATGGGGTGGATAGTTTAGCTTTCACATCCACACAGCTGTCTTTTGACCTGATTATACTTGTAGGCACTTCAGCGTCCGAAAGATATGCACTTGGACATATTTTCCAGCCATTATCGACGCCTTTCACATGGATATATTCACCCGGTTTCGTTTGATAAGATAACCCGTCAGCACTTAATGCTGCGTAAAACTCCGTGATATAATTGCAATCATACGCCATCGTGACCTTGCTGCGGCTGGATACTTTCACGCGTTTCGGAAGTTCCTGTTGCTGCGGCTGTGTTGGTGTATGCTGCACAGGTTTTTCAGGCTGCTGACTAACTGGTTGTGACACTGGTTGAGATACCGGCTGCTCTAATGGTTTTTGCTCAGTCTGTTGATTAACGCCTGAGGCATTAGTTTTATTGCCAAAAAGATACCTAAACATTTTTATGCCCTCGTTTCATGTAGTATTTATAAGATTTATTTACAATGCGCATTATATCTGGTGATTATTAATACAATATTAATCGCTCATCCCAGCGAATTGCGCCGTCATTCGTTATAATAGATGTGCCCGAAAAATCACAGCTAACTAGCTGAAAATAATGGTGTTGTACCCGAATGGATGTTATCCAGCAGAAAGGATACCGCTGCTGCAATGAGAAATGGGTACCCATTTAAAACATCTATAATCGGAGAATGTTCATTGAACTGTGTCAGTCCTTTGCCATGACAGATAAGCGACTGGATTTCAGGATGAAATCCGTTGCCACATGGATGTGGCGTTTGGAGCGAAGCAGTCATGGCAAAGGACTGACACAGTTCAATGAACATTCTCTATAATCGCGCTGCTTTTCAAGTCGACCGTAACAATGACTGTCAGGTTATGTCTGAGTAGAATTAAAATGGTTTCTGGTGAAAATAAGCGGCAACCCAAATAACAAGAGCAATATGATATTGATCAGCACGTTGAGGTAGACATGAAATGTCAATGACACAGCAGTATCCGTTGCAAACCAGAGCAACAGTCCCAGCATAAATCCATTCCAGGCCCATTTGTCCTTGTTTTTGAATGCATGAACACTCAGCACTGTCATGAAAACACCCCAGCCAGCCATGACCGCGCCTAAAGTTCCGTATATCCATTGTTGAAAAAGCAACAAAGAAGGAGACATTGTGTTTTCATCCCAGAAGACCTTATTAATATGGCGATTAAACAGCATATCGAATAATGGAGTCTGGTTGAAAAGCACCAGCGACAAACCAAAAAAAATCATGAAAAAGCTGGCGGTTACTATCCATTTATGCCAGAAACTGAAGGTAAACACCTTGTCCTCCTGAAGCCGCCAGGTCATGCGGCAATTATTTCAAGGTATCTGTGATCCCTACAGCATACAACCATTCAGGCGTAGGCAGAACCAGTTTTCTTTCCTCAATATTGAACAATCCAAATGTCATATGTGCTTCACAGCAAATATGTTGATCCGCATTACGAATCATTTGCCTCAACTTGCCAATCTTTTTTTCATATGACAAGGTTACCGATTCAATAATAACTTCTTCTCTCAACCGTATTTCCCTGATAAATTTGATTTGTATTTCCAATACGGTTGGACCCAGCCCTGATTCCTGGATTTTTTTCAAGCCAAACCCACGCGAAGTAATGAATTCCCAGCGCGCGCTTTCTAAAAGCTCGAGATAAGTCGCGTTATTAACATGTCCGAAAGTGTCAAGATGATGCTCGCGGATTAGCACCGGGTAGAGGAATGTTGCAGATTGTGTAAATGGCAGCATGTATTCCGCTCTTTTTAAAATGAATATATCAGCTCGATGACACCTTCAATTTATCGGTTTGTTGACCGTCGATAACGCTTCGGCTTCATGTTTTACTCCGACAAAACTTGGGAAAAACGGTCTAAGCTTTATGATAAAATCATACGCCATGAATAAAGCGCCAATGGCAAACACTATATCGCCTGGGGTACGCAGCCATTGCCATAATAACGTTGTATTATAAAATTCCAGACTTCTTGAATGAGCGAGACCATGCTGATAAACATCCATTAATTGAGCCCAGCCAATCGGAAAGAAATTTAACAATATCCAAAGCACTAAACCACCGTTATAAAGCCAGAATGCCCATGTGCCATAACGGTCACTCCATGAATGATTGCCTGTTGCATAGCGCAAACAAAAATACACCAATCCCAAGGCTAACAGACCAAATGCACCAAATAACGCTGTATGTGCGTGATTTAAGCTTAAAAACGTACCGTGTTCGTAATAATTAATCAGCGGCGCATTTAATGTCCCGCCGCCAAATACACCAGCACCAACAAAATTCCAAAACGCCGCGCCTAAAATATATAAATATGCCAAATTATATGAAAATATTTTTTGCTTTTTAATAAGGTGCAATTCTTCGATGGCATCGATAATCAACAAAGTCAGAGGAAGCACTTCAATGAATGAAAACATGGTTCCGAGCGGAATCCACATGTCCGGCGTACCAGTCCAATACCAGTGATGCCCCGTCCCAATGACGCCCCCTAGAAAGATCAGAATCGCCTCAAAATATACTGTCCGCTCAACCAGGCGACGGGAAACCAGCCCTACTCCCATAAGAAGATAAGCTGTTGCACATACGGTAAAAAATTCAAATGACTGCTCCACCCATAAATGCACAACCCACCATCTCCAAAAATCCGTAATGGTGAATGATTTTTCAATCCCTGTTAATGGAATCATTCCAAAGCAATATAAAACAGCCACATTAATTGTACTGGCCCAAAAAAGATGTTCTAGATGAATATTTCCAGTCCAAAATTCAACTGTAGCTGTTTTAAGGCTGCTCCAGGTGGGCCACATGCCTCGAAAAACGATGAAGCTCCAAAGAACCAGACCAATACAAAAGCCTATTTGCCAAAGTCTTCCTAACTGAAGGTACGATAAGCCCTGGTTTCCTAACCAGAACCATGCCTGATCAATGAAACCCATAATACCTAGATAGTTCCCAATGATTGCTCCGGCGACAATAAATAATGTAACCCAAAATAGAAAATCGACAAAAAATCCCTGCCATCTGGCTTCTTTGCCGCTAATTACAGGCGCGAGGAAAATCGCTGCGCTTATCCATGATAAGCCTATCCATACGATTGGCGTTTGAATATGGACATCACGCAAAAAATTAAAAGGCAAGAATTTGCTGATATCTATCCCATAAAATCCGGTCCTTTCTGCATAATAATGAGCCATTATCGCCCCGACGCCAATTTGCGCAAGCAAGACCAAGGCAACAATAAGAAAATATTTTCCAACTTTTCGCTGACTGTCCGTTAAGGGTTTAAATTCCAATAAAAAAGGCGTTTTAACACCTGCATCTGCTTCACTGAGATACCGATGATAGATATATAATACCGCGCCAAATCCAAAAAATACGAAGCAAAATGATATCCAAGTCCAATAGAAGGTGGCATTGGTTGCTACATTTCCAACACTGGGTTCATAAGGCCAATTATTTGTGTAGGAAAAATCTTTGCCCGGCCGGTTTGAAACGGTTGTCAATGATGAGTAAATCAAAAAATCGGCTGTTTCCAAAGCACTTTTATCATTCAAACTGTAAGCTTTTGTCCAGCCAGCTTTAGCATCATGGTTAAGCAACTGTTTTGAAATTTCAGCTTGTAACTGCTGTATCGATTTACTGACAGCAGAGGTGAGAATTAAATTCGATTGAGAAAGATCTAATTTTTTCAGTTGTTGCTGCATGGCCAGACGTACTTCATATTTGGCGCCGGTTGATAAGTCAGCTAAGGATTTGGAAAACATTTGTAGTGCTAATTCATTTTCTATTAATTGACCTAAGCGAACCAGATATTTGGCTGTGTAATCCTCGCCAAAATAGGATCCCATACCATAAAGACTACCATAATCCATTAAGTCCGCACGTTGGAATCCGGCTTTTCCAGCAATAATATCGCTTTCCGTCATCACTATTTGTCCGCTTGGGGAGGAAAACGTTTGGGGAAGAGGAGGCGCTAGCTGATAAGTTTCATATGTTCCCCAGCCAACAAATGCGAAACAAACAATTGCTGTGATCAATAATACCCATTTTAATACATTTGAAACCGGATCATGATCAGCTATATGTGTTAGGGAATGATTTGTGTTAATCGACATTGTTTGCTTCCATGCAATCAAAATTAATCATTGATTATGTAATGATGTCCCTCTCAAATCAAGAAATGAACCGGACTCTTATGAATAAATCAAAAGGAATATGGCAACATCGTAAAATATTGGCAGATGATAAAAAGACATTCTGATGGCAAAGCCTGGCTCACAACAGCCTGAAGATAACTATGAGTGGCAAAATGATTTTGTGATGTCTCTGAGTTATCCCCAGTTTCTGGGGATAACTTGTGTAATAAGATGTGTGTGAGACTGTATAATCCGGTTTATTGATGAACGCCTTGAGACTTGAGAGCGGAATTTGCCATTTTGACGAGCACCATTTTTGCATCGCCTGGCATGTCCCATGATAATGTGTACAAGACCCCGTTCATCTGCCACTCCAACGCAGGAGCATGCCAGTCCGCTTCAGCATGGCCTGGCGTGAAATAACCAGTCAAACCGTTTTCCAATTTCACTTCCTGTTTAGGCAGCGGTTTATTGTTTTGACCGAATGGAGGTTGTGAATATTCCTTCTCCAGCTTCCCTTTGGTGTTCACCGAGAGCGAGCCCACTACACAGCCATGCATCTGGCAATCCGGAGTTGACGCCACGGTAATTTCCCAGAACTGATTATAATCCGGCTTGTCATACAGACTGCTTTGCATGGCATATAGTGTTGGCTGCTCGCCCTTGGGAATACTGGTAGGAAACATGACGCTGAGTTGCGACTGCTTCTTCACTTGTTCTATGACTTGATTCAAATTCCGGATGACTTTGTCCGCCGTCACCAACTGAGGGGTTTTAGACTGGGCAGCATAAGCATGGCCCATTATCATGAACAAAATAGACAAACAACACAGAAACCTGATTCGCAACTTATTCACATTCTTCTCCTCTATGTCATTTTGGTTAAGGCACATCGAATTTGCTTGGGTATGAATCCTCCGCTGCTTACGCGCGTACTACCATTGTATTGCACTGTGCAAGCTTTAGTATGCACAGGCAAAGCCCGGGTTAGCTGTATGCTGGTTTGGTTATACTCACAAACAAGATAAATTTGATCGTCCGGTGAAAATCTCCAGGTTGACTGGAATTTTTTGAACTCCTCGGGCTTCAAGCTTGCCATTTCTTCTGGTTTGCCCGAATAAAATGTGACACCACTCAGATAATACTGTGCCGGAGCTTGAAGCGAACGCCAGCCAGCATAAGCTGCTGCCGCAGCTTGCTGTACCTGAATCTGTCCAGGACAGTCAACCGTAAAATTATTCGCCGCAAAAGAAGGTAAAACGATTAGCGCATTTATTAATAAAGCAGGAAGTACCTTGTTTCCATATCGCATTTATTTCTCTCACCTGCCAAATGAATGCGCAGCCCAAGAAAAGCGCTGCCACAACATGGTCTGGCATGGGAAATAGCTTGCAAGAAGGGGTGTGCTGAAAAACACCACCCCTTTCTGGTTTGGCTTAACAGCTAATTTCTGCCACCCGGCACATGCCGTCCAAAAATCCCCACAAAGCCATTGCCGCTTCGCGAGTCGCCCGCTCAGCGCGTTCTGGTTCAACATGCTTTTCAATCAGGTCCGCGACTTTTTTTGAATGTTCCACATCATATGCTTGATGGGCTGTGAAAAACTCCAGCGTCTTTTCATCATCAACGCCATAAAACTTTTTCAAACCATCAATTTTGGAGGCTGACACGTCAGGAACCTGAGCCTCATAAGCATATAACGCACATAAACCATCACGCCAATCACGCTGTGCGAGATCATAATAAGTTTCGACCATGGACGTGGTTTCAGGCAGAGGCATGTCATTTAATACTGTTTCCTTCCCGGCTCCCATGCCATTAGCAAACTGCATCCATAACGCAGGGTGATCAGTTCCATGAATTTCCTCATCAACCAGGTTTTCAAGTAACACCTTGCGCGCTTCAATAACAGGACAATGGGTATGCACGCGGGAAATAAAGCGCGGAAACGATTGTACCTGATTATAATATTGAGCTGCGTAACGCTGTAAGGTCTCCCGGCTCAATTCCCCCTTGGACCAGGCCTGATAAAACATATGTTTCAATAAATGATATTCAGAAATAATTGCGTTTAAGCGGGCAATAGTTTGCATGTGCGTACTCCTTTAATCTGTTCTTAAAACTGACGGGGCTTCAAGAAAAATGAATTATCAGGGTTAACGCCTCATAAATGCAAGCAGAATGGCAATGAATCCGCTCATCTTCTGTCTGACCAGACAAACTGGCGTCTGATTCAAAAATAAAGATAAAAAATAGCTTCTATCGCTGTCTTGAGTTCATATTACCCAACAGGTTGGCATCCACACATGTGATACAAACAAGCTTCAAGAGCAGAGCTGGATTGATTAAAATATGAACAATATCATATGTAGATGCAGCTGCCTGAGGCTTTCGTTACGACGGCAGACAAAGCCTCTCCCCCTCAACCTATGAGAGGGACAGGTTATTTCGGGCTGCACTGAGATTTTAGACCGATACAATGGAATGATTATTATGCTTTTCCCTGATGACATGTTGCGCTTGTCTGCCATCATTCAGGGTTTCAGCAATATATTCCACTGCGTCACCAATTGATAAATGCGCGAAATCAGGATAGCTCACGTTTGTAACGCTGAAGTAATATTCATAACCGTCAACGCCGTCAATAAATCCATAGCCTTCCTCGGGAACGATTCTTGCAATATGTCCATGCATAACGTCATTATGTGTTTTCACCCGGCCATGCCGTTTATGTGAATGTTCTTCCAATTGTCTCACGATTGCGTTAAATGCGTCACGAATTGCCACATAGACGTCTTCATTGATTTTATGCGTCACCACAAGCTCCTTTCCTGGAACAGTGACATCAATTCGTACATTGAATAACTTGCCCCGGTGCTTATGCTTTTGCGGCAACTCAATCACTATGCGGCAACTGCTGATTCTGTCGTAGAATCGGTTAAGTTTTTCTGCTCGTTTGCGTATATTGTTTTCTAAGGCGGGAGAAGTGGAAATATCGCGGATGGTAATTTGAACAGGTAACATAAGTTGACCTCCCTCGTTTTTAACTTACTTATAATTAATATTATTAAACTTCTTACTATTTACTATTTGAACGATTAATAGCAACATTACATGCTTGTTGTCATTCATTCACCTTATATGTTTTATTATAGACCATTATTGATTTTCGAGTAAGAAGCGGATGTGCAGAAAAGGAAATAGTCGAATTATCGCTATGAATTGACAAGAAAATCCAAAGGAAATCGCGGATCCGCAGCTTGGCTGTTCGCCGCCCGGTTTTTTGATACCCATAGGAATGGAAACAGGCAAGTTAAATGCGAATCAAAAAACAAATATTGCTCTGAATATTAACGTGATCGTATTACCGGCTTGAAAACACTCTCCAAATTTACGCCAACTCTTCCGCTAATGGCGCAAAATAATGAGCAACAGCATCACTGGAAACAGCTGGTAACGTTCCTGGCTGCCATTTGGGCGATTGATCTTTATCAATGATCACCGCTCTTATGCCTTCGGCAAAATCATGATCTTGCAAGAATCGCGTCACAAGCCTGTATTCCTGGCGCATACAGGCATCAAAATCCATATTTGCGCCCTCTTGCATTGCTTTCAGTGAAATTTTCAGGCTGGTAGGTGATTTCTTTTCAAGCGCGCTTACCGCTTCCTGACAAAGAGACTGGTTTGAGTTTTTCAGTGCCGCCAGGATTTCTTCTATTGTTTGCTCACCAAAGCAATAATCAATTACTTTCTGCTCGCTGATCAACAGCGACGGTTGAAGAGAGACTTGATAAGCTTCAATAATTCTGGAAACTGCCGCCTTGGGATCCCCGGCAAGAGGCTGATGAATAAGATCGTTCATAAGCGCAGGAATGGACTCTCGTGCAATTTTCTGGTGAGCAATACCAATTTGCACACATTCATCGCTTGCTATTCGCGCTCCCGTCAAACCCAGGTAATATCCAATTCGGCCAGCCAGGCGCGGTAAAAAATAACTGCCGCCCACATCTGGAAAAAAACCAATTCCTGTCTCTGGCATGGCGAATAGCAAACGCTCTGTCGCAATACGGTGAGACCCGTGAATGGATATTCCCACTCCCCCGCCCATGGTAATGCCATCCAGTAACGCAATATAAGGTTTGGGATAATGGAAAATGACACGGTTCAGCTGGTACTCATCACGAAAAAAATTTGTCATCACAGGATCATGTGACTTGATGCGCTCGTATGTCAGGCGTAAATCACCGCCAGCGCAAAAAGCACGGCCTTCCGCAGCCCGGATGAGGACAGCCTTGACATGCTCAGCTCCTTCCCAGAGCCGCAATTGTTTATAGATTGCGTGTATCATAGTGTGATTTAGCGAGTTCAGGACAGCGGGTCTATTCAAGGTGATCACACCCAGACTGCCGCCCTGGCCAGGCATTTCATCAAACAAGACTTCCGTATAGGTGTTCATCGTCAAGCTCCAGTAAAAACCGCAGTGCGTTTCTCTATAAACGCGCTGACACCTTCCTGTTTATCCGCAGTTGCGCAGCATAAACCAAAATGCGCGGCTTCCATCTCCATCGCTTCTTCCATGGGCAAATCATAGCCGGAATGAATGACTGACAAGATACTCTGCAGTGCGATTGGACCCAGATGAACCATTTCCTTGAGTATTGACATTGCCCTGGGTACGAGATCTTCAGATGTGGTCACTTCATTGACCAGCCCCCATTGTAAAGCTTCTTCTGCTTTAAACCGGCGTCCGGTCAAGCAGATTTCCAAGGCACGGCCTTTGCCAATCAAGCGGGCCAGCCGCTGCGTGCCCCCAAATCCCGGGATCACACCCAGCTTGATTTCGGGTTGACCAAAGTTCGTATTAGCCGCAGCTAATCTTATTGTTGCAGCCATGGCAAGTTCACAACCGCCCCCAAATGCGAATCCATGAACCGCTGCAATTGAAGGCTTGCCCAGCATTTCAAGACTGCGAAACACCTGTTGGCCAAAGCGGGCAAATTCCAAGCCTTGTTGGCCATTCAGCGCGACCAATTGTTTAATATCAGCCCCGGCGCAAAATCCTTTTCCTTCTCCGGTCAATAAAATGGCCCTGATGGATGCATCCTGTCTGGCATCATGAAAAACTCGGGAAAGGCGCTGCAGAACCTCGCGGCTTAATGCATTTAATTGTTCGGGACGATTCAGGCTAATCTGCAGAATGCCTGAATCATGAGGGATGATCTTGACCATGTCATTATTCATTTCCATACTCGCATATCCTTACTAATTGTCTGTTCTGAACTATTTACACAAACCGTACGACCGTTCTATCCATCCGCTCTTGTTATCCAAAACACAACCGGAACCTCTATACAAGATCTTTAAATAAAAGGAATTTCGCCTGATCTGGTGGGTTTAGCCATGCTCAAGCGCCATGGATTCTGAAGCGAGAAATTCTGTGATCTTGGCGGAATCCAGCGCTACCCTGCTTTGAACTGCCAATTGAAATATGATTAAGCTGAAAAGCGCCATCACTAAAAAGTCCCATCCGAATGGAATCAACCCCACGCCTCCAAAGGACCCCAAATACGACATGATGATAATCCCGGCAAGGTATGGAACCAGCCATAAGGAGGTTTTCAAGTCCCGTTTTTCAATTTTGACATTGCCGCGGGCATAGGAAACACCAAATATCAGGAATCCGATAAACAGCACAATACCCAGCTTGGAAATGGTTTCCCACCCTGTCCAGTAGCTGAATAAATTGCAGCAATAAAAGGCAAACGGACAAATTAGATTAGCGAAAGGCAGACGGAAAGGACGTTCCTTATCAGGCAGGGAGTAACGCAAGCACATGAGGGCGACCGGACCCATTGCGTAAGTAATGACCATGGCAGATATCAGAAAATTCACCATGGCCTGCCAGCCAGGCAACGGAAGAAAGGAAAGCATGCCAAATACAAAATTAACAGCAATCGCCCACACAGGGAAACGCTGGTTATTCAAACGGGAGAGGAATTTAGGCACATACCCCATCCTGCTCATCGCGTAAAGGATACGCGCTGTGGCCGTCACGTAAATCAGCCCGGCTCCCAGGGGAGAAACAACCGAGTTCACATAAAGCAGTTTTAACAGCCAGAACAATCCCAATGCCGCAGCCAGGCCGACAAACGGCCCTATGTCACCGGTATAATTCAAATTTTGCCAGCCGTTCTGAATGGATGATGGATCCAGCGCCCCTATAAAACAGATTTGAAGCCCAATATACAAAAGCAGACAGGCGACAACTGATCCCGCCGTGCTTAAAGGAATGGCGATAGCCAGCTTCCTGGTCTCACCCGCAAGTTCCACACCGCTTTTGAAACCATTGAAGGCAAGAACAATACCAGCTGTCGCCACTGCGCTCAGAATTGCTTTCCAACCCTCCGGGGATCCGGCAGCAGAAAGCGTGCCGGAAAAGTTTGCGCTATTAAAACGCGTGTTCAAAAGGGTAAAAATGGTGAGCAGAATCACAGAAAATTTGAATACAAACAGGATAAAATTAAAACGCATCAAGCCTCTGTAGCTGAGAACATTCACCAGACAGAGAGACACCATTAAAATACTTGCCCAGAGGTAGCCCCACGGTGTCAAAGACACTACGCCACCAGCTTCATGCATAAGAGAGGGAAAAAACAGGGAGGCATATTGTAATACGGCTTGTACTTCTATAGGGGCAAGCATCAATGCGGTAATCCAGGCTATCCAGCTGAGAATATAGCTTGCAAACGTCCCGTGGCTTAACTGTGGGATATGAGTCGTCCCGCCGGCAACAGGCAGCATGGTTGATAACTCGGCGAAGGTGACCGCAACCAGAATGGCTGCAAGACCGCCTATCAGCCAGGATATAATGGCTGCCGGCCCCGCAACTTTCGCGGCATACAACGGCGCAAACAGCCATCCGGACCCAATGATCCCGTTCATGCTTAACATGAACAGTGTGGCTGGGGAAATACGGCGTGATTGGTGACCCATAACTTCCTCGTATTTTATTGTATTATATAAAACTTTATGCCAATTCTTCTGTCACTTGCGGCATTTGCGTGACCGGTTTGGCGGTTTGTTTAGCCAGTAGCTTCGCTTGTTGTTTTTCTATGGAATATCTCGCTTCTTCGGCTGTAACCAGGCCAGCTGGATTGCCGTCCAGATCAATTCGCGTCGCACCTTCCACAACGCTTTTATGATAAGCAGCGGTATTAACATAATAGGCCAGGCTTTTTACCATGCATGCCTTGTCTTCTGTGACAATACTGTCCAGCGTGCTCAGGCGTTTAACCAGATCCTGTTTGATACCCTTTTTCAAAGGTTTAATCTCGCTATGAGTCTTAAATCCGGCTGGGAAATAAACCCGCAGCAATTCCACTCCATATTGAACGTAATCCAGCCATTTTGGTTTAGGTTTTTTGACCCGCTCCTTGTCCCTGTCTATCTGATGAAAATGCTTTTTCGGCTTCTGCTCCTTGCCTGACTTATCAGATAATTGAGAGGCAACTGCCTGCAGCTGTTCTTTTAAACTCGCGTTACTCATTCTTCTCAAACTCCACGACCAGAAATACGGCTCATTTTTGGGTATACCGAATGGTACTTTAAAGAGTTACGCTGGGTAAATCAATATCAGCCGTAGCCAAGCCGGGGCCTGGTGGCAGCATGCCAGGCCTCCTATCACCCCAACCGGCAGGAATTCTTTTATTCATCACCCTATTAGTAGACTTTTTAAGTGCTTCGATGTTAAATTTTAACATCTTAAGTTTTCGTACTCAGAGGATAACTGTCTATGCCACGTAACAAAACTGCAAAGCGTACCAAACAACGTCAAACCATGAGCAAGATCCTGACCGGCGTGCAAAAAATGGAAAAGGATTTTATGCAAATCCCCTCCAAATTAGCTGCGCAAATGAATAAAGAAATCAACGCACACAAGAAACAGCAAAACAAATTAAAGATAACGGTAAACAAAGCCAAAGCCCTGGTCAAAAGCATGGAAACCCGCCTAAATGCTCTGGTTAGCTCAAAGAACACGTCGGCTAAAGCGAAAAAACAGTTAAACGCAATTAAAAAGGCTCATGGCCAGGCAGTCAAAGCGCACTCTGATGTCAGCAAACAACTAGACGCTTCTGCTCAAGCACTGCAAGCATTAACCAGCAAACAGGCCAAACTGAATTCTCTTGGCAAATGCTTAAGTCAGTTTGAAAAGGATTGGGCAAAGTCAGTTAAAATAAACAAAGCCAAGGTTGCTGCAAAACCTCAAGCTAAAAAAACCAAAGTAAAATCCAGACAAAAACAGGCCACACCATCCATGGAACAGCCACGTATCCAGCCAGCTGATGTCGCGGTTGAAAATGTAAGAATGGATGAAATTACCGAATTAGCGTCGTAAACTACTCATTTGTAACGAGCATGATCTCCAGCAGCAAGGCGTTGGAGATCACTTTTAGTCTTTGATCACGGAAAGATATAACTAAAACTATGGATAGTATGGAGTTTTATTTATGAATAAAAAAATGGTAATGGCTGAAGATTTAGAAACAATCACCCTCAAGCAAGTCGTTAAAGATACCTTGCGCAATTATTTTTCCAATATCGGAAGTGAACAACCGGTAGATTTCTATTCGATTTTGCTGGAAGAAATTGAAAGGCCGCTCTTGGAAGTCCTGATTAATCACACGCATTACAACCAGGTTAAAATGGCGAACATTCTTGGAATTTCACGCGGAACATTAAGGAAAAAACTAAAACAGTACGGAATGTTAGACTAGCACCACTATATTGATATCAGGGCCATGCGGGAAACCGCATGGCTTTTTCTTTTTCATCAGCCCCTTATCACTCATCGCAAAGAAAAAGCATATATTTTCTGATTCAGGAACGAGCAGCGGTTTCATGCAGCCACGATGGTCGAGGGCGTTCAAGCATATATTGTTGGATCTGTCACGCCTGCTTCGGTGAATCCCTTTTTCCTATAAACACAGCTGTCACAGGATCCGCACGCGCGTCCGTTGATATCTGCGCGATAACACGAAATGGTTTGGCTATAATCGATTCCTAAATGCAAACCCTTGCGAATAATTTCAGCCTTGCTGAGCGATAACAGCGGTGTATGGATCTTAAAACGCTGGTCTTGCTCCACTCCGGTTTTGGTCGCCAAAGTAGCCAGTTTTTCAAATGCATGCAAATATTCGGGCCGACAATCCGGATACCCTGAGTAATCAAGGTGATTGGCTCCTAAAAAAATATCATATGCGCCTAATACCTCACCCCAGCCAAGCGCAAATGAAAGAAAGATGGTATTACGAGCAGGCACATAAGTGTCCGGAATTTTGTCTGACGCCTGATAATCACGGACAGCCAGGTTTTTATCAGTTAGTGATGAGCCGCGAATCTCATCCAGCGGCAGCGAGAGGATTTTATGCTCTTTTACACCATATTGGCCGGCGATTTTACCCGCCTGTTCCACTTCGACATGGTGTTTTTGACCATATACAAAGCTGAGTGCGTAGCAGGAAAAACCTTGCTCCAGCGCATAGACCAGACAAGTAGTGGAATCCAGGCCGCCAGAAAATAACACAATTGCTTTTTTATTCATGCTTGAGGCTCCCGTTTTGCGTGAAATGAGTATAGCATTATGTTTTCGAATTGATAATCTGTTAAAGCAGAGAACAAGCCATGAAACCTGCCGTCACGATGGATCAGCTTATGGAAAAAGGCCTGGATAGGGAAGCTTCCCTCCGGTTCCTGAATCAGATGCAAAACATATTCTCCCGATGCGCTACTCCCGAACAAGCCTGGTCTGCCATATCTAGAGATCTAATATCAGACCAATATGCGTTTGACATTCACCTGCTTGTGTATAACAGCCTCTTTCCGGACCGGGAATCCCGGCCTGAATCCGCTCCAGCGTGGGTTCCCGCTGCTGAATCAATCGCTTCGGCAAATCTTACCAAATTCATGTCTGATCTGGGAATGGATGATATTAATGCGTTTCATGCCTGGACTGTCAGTCAATACCAGAATTTCTGGAGCCGCATCGTTAAAAAATTGGGGATTGTGTTTGATAAAGCACCGGATAACATTTGTGATCTGAGTCAGGGAAAGGAATTCCCCGTCTGGTTTCCTGGATCACGCATGAACATCATAAACAGTTGTTTTACAGCGCCTGGTTCCGCAACCGCCATTATCTATGAAGATAGCCACAAGAATCTCATCAAACTGTCTTATGATGAATTGGACCGGCTTTCAAACCGAGTCGCGAACAGCCTTATCCAATCCGGAATCAATCCTGGCGATGCTATCGGTATTGCCATGCCGATGAATCATTACGCTGTCGCGATTTATCTTGGTATTATCAAAATGGGTGGCGTTGTCGTTTCTATCGCGGATAGTTTTTCATCGGAAGAAATCGCCATCCGCCTGAAAATCGCGCATGCCAAGGCCATCTTTACCCAGGATTTCACCCACTGGGGAGAAAAATACTTTCCATTATATGAGAAAGTCAGCCATTGCCGTTCCCTCCCGGTTGAGCAAAACGACATGCAGAGTTTTAGAATTATAGTCACACCCTGTGAGTCGCGTGTCACGCTTGCTTTGCATGAGTCTGACAAGTCATGGGAGTCTTTTCTTGTCGATTCTGACATATTTACACCCGAATCCTGTCTGCCCATGTCACCATGCAATATTTTATTTTCCTCTGGCACAACCGGCAGTCCCAAAGCCATCATCTGGAACCACACCACACCCATTAAAGCAGCCAGTGACGCATTTTTTCACCAGAATATCCAAGCCGGTGATGTCATGGCCTGGCCGACCAACCTAGGCTGGATGATGGGTCCCTGGCTTATCTTTGCAGCCCTCATCAACCACGCCGCCATAGCACTCTATTCCGGGGCGCCAAAAGACCGTGCATTCGGCGAATTCATTCAACATGCTCGGGTCAACATGCTTGGAGTTGTTCCCACCTTGGTTGCAACCTGGCGGCAATCAGGATGCATGGAAAATCTGGACTGGCACACCATCAAAGTATTCAGCTCTACAGGGGAATGCTCCAACGCCGAAGACATGTTTTATTTAATGTTTCTCGCCGGTTACAAACCTGTTATTGAATATTGCGGAGGTACTGAAATTGGGGGAGCCTATATATCCAGCACGGTTATCCAAATGAACTACCCTTCTTTATTCACCACTCCCGCCATGGGAATGAATTTTGCTATTATCGATGAAAATGGCCAGCCTGCATCCACTGGCGAGGTTGCCATCATTCCTCCCTCAATCGGTCTGTCAACGCAATTGCTTAACGCTGACCATTATCAGGTTTATTTTGAACACATGCCCAAGTCCGCCAACGGCGAAATGTTGCGGCGTCATGGCGATCAGATTAAACAACTTCCGGGTGGTTTCTACAGCATTTTGGGTCGTGTGGATGATACGATGAAACTGGGCGGCATCAAAACCAGTGCCGCGGAAATAGAACGAACACTGGCTGGTTTGCCTGACATTCTCGAGGTTGCAGCCATCGCTATCCCGCCCGCCAACAATGGGCCAAATTTGTTAATTATCTATGCGTCCACTGCTGCCGCTTTGAATAAACAAGATGTCATGAAAGAAATGCAAAAAAAAATCAACTTGCATTTAAATCCCTTGTTCAAAATTCATGACATCGTGCTCACAACAGAACTGCCCAAAACCGCATCTAATAAAATCATGCGCAGGATACTCAGAAAGAAGTATCTGGAAACGATGTGAGATCAAGCCGCTTCCTGTTTTAGTGCCTTTAAACCGCATGCATCGTGCGGCATATTGCGTGCTCACGAAGTCGTTCGCGCTTCCGAATCCGCCGCGGTTTCCCTTTCTTCAATGGAAACCCCGTACTGCAGCAGTTTGGATATCTCTTCCGCAGATACGGGGCGCGAGAGGTAAAATCCCTGTATTTCGCAACATTTTTCCCGTAGTAGAAATTCATATTGCTGACGCGTTTCCACTCCTTCAGCAACAGACGTCATGCCCAGTTTGTTCACCATGGCGATGATGGCGCTGGTAATCTCAGCAGTGGTCTTGTCATTCATAATATGCTGAATGAAAGTTCTGTCTATCTTGATCTTGTCAACGGACAGCTTCCTAAGATTGCCGATAGACCAATAGCCAGTGCCAAAATCATCAATCACAATCTTCACGCCTTTTGACTTCAGACTATCAAGAATCCTGAGCGTATTGTCAGGGTCTTTCATGATCATGCTTTCAGTCACTTCGATTTCAAGTGATTCTGGAGGTATCTTGATTTCATTTATGATCGAATAAATATTTTCAATGAAAGTCGTTTGCTTGAATTGCCTGGCCGTACAATTCACCGCCATGGAGAGTGCGCGGCATCCCTGATCATGCCATTTTTTTAATTGCTCACATGCTGATTTTAGTATCCATTCACTTACAGGAATGATTAACCCTGATTCTTCAGCAAGCGCAATGATTTCATCCGGCCTGATACCGCTGTATTGCTCGTTCTTCCAGCGTAATAATGCTTCAACACTGGTGATCTGTCCGGTCTGGATATTCATTTCAGGTTGAAAGAGCAAATAAAATTCCTGTTTAGCGAGCGCCTGATTCAGGGCACTTTTGATATCCATTTTTTCTTTAGCTTTGGTTGTCATTTCCTGTGTGTAAAACTGATAGTTGTTTCTTCCATGCTCCTTTGCCCGATACAGGGCAAGATCTGCGCATTTCATTAGTGAGGGAAGGCTGAGACCGTCATAGGGATAAATACTGATGCCGATACTGGTAGTTATATAGATATCCTGACCTTTGATAATGATGCCTTGTAAAATACTGTCTAGAATTTTTTTTGCAATCATGGCGACCGAGTCGGTTATCTTCACATCCGTGACAAGCACAACAAATTCATCACCGCCCAATCGCGCCACCATGTCAGTATTTCTGACCGTATTTCGCAATCTTTCCGCGATAACCTGCAACAATGTGTCGCCTGCCTCATGCCCGATGGTGTCATTAATGTTTTTAAATCCGTCCAGGTCCAGAAACAACAAAGCGAAACAGTGTTGTTGACGGCTGGCGGTGGCAAGCAAGTGATTGATATATTGTTCGAGTTTGTTTCGGTTGGCCAGGCTGGTTAATGGATCATGATATGCCATGTGACGCAGCCTGTCTTCCGAGTTTTTTTGCTGTGTGATATTTTCAGCCTGCAATATATAATATTTAGGATTTTCGTCATAATCCCGGATCAGTGCCAGTGTCGCCTTGATCCAGACTGTTTCTCCATTTTTTTTATAACATTCAAGTTCACCCTGATATACTGACAACGTGTCATCCATCAGGTGCTGCATATTGATTTGCAGGTTATTCAACTCGTTCTGATTAACCAGATAATAAAAATTCATTGCATGCACATCATCTTGTTCATAACCAAGAAGATCACAAAACGCCTTGTTGACTCTCAAAAAACGCCCTTCAATACTCAGCATGGCAATACAGGTATTTCCATACTCAAACACAGCCTGAAAGCGGCGCTGCTCTTCATGCAGTCTTGTTTCAATTTCCTTCTTCTGGAATGAAAACCGAGACAGTTTATGTCCCGTTTTCTTGGCTTGCCGCAGCAATATTATTAAAAACAGCATAAAGACACTGCTTGAAATAAAATACAGATAAACTTTTGTTTGGGTCGAAATACGCAGATTGAAAGGATCGACCGTAATGAAAAGGCTAGCTGCGACAAAAGCCAGGATACAAACCAGCGATAATGTTAGAATGTTTTTATTCATGAGTCCCTGCCTTGAAAAAACAACCTTGTCACACACCCCGGATGTTTCATTTTTCCATGATTACGCAGCTTACACGCGCGAGCAGGCTTCGTGTCAATCATATATAATTCTTATAGAGATCCTGCCCTTTCATTACATCATACAACATTCACGCGGTGCATGATATGCAAGTGAATGAATATAAAGGGCAACCATAAACAGGACGTTATTGAGAGAAAACACGCCGCCAATGGCCAACAGTAAAAGTTGTTGAATAGAGGAGGATTTTATGAAACATGCCCTGCTGCGTCTGGCCATCGCTTCCATAGGCATGACAATCGCGGCCGGTGTTTTTTCATCGCTTGCGTTCTCGCAACCCGTTAATTTATATGATCAACCTGCGTCATCCGCCAAGCTTATCGGCAGTGCTGACATGTCGACAGGAATTATTCCCATTATGACTTCCAGTAACGGCGAATGGATAAAGGCAGCAGACCCTCGCAATGGTAACGTTGGCTGGGTTAAAGTCATTGACATCAAAAATGCCAAGGGCACAACCAATTCCTTCACCTTAAAACAAGATATGCTTTCCAGCGGAGCCCAGCCCAAGAATTATCAAATAATCCAAAATGGCGCGCCAAAAGGTCTCACCGATGAGCAGTTAAAAACCTTCATGAATACAATGCAGAAAGAACAGAAAAATATACAAAATTCATTCATGAATATTTTTAATGGAATGAATGATCTTATTCAGTATCAAATGAATATTTGGACTCAGCAAGGCAATAGCACAGTCAATCCGGGTGCGAACATCTCTGTGCCCGCTCAATCCATTCCCGCAGGCTCACAGCCAGCGAACGGAAATTCAACAAGCGCGGGACCCTCTTCAACGGGGAGCAAATAAAGCCAGCTTAAACAGATGATGCTTGGGGAGCGTTCATTGTGCTGATACAAAAATCAGCCGCGCATTCTTAGAAATGAAACGGCTGATGAATCGTTTTAGGCTTGCAAATGCCTGATGACCGCATCAAGAAATCGTGTTGCTTCTCCGCCAGTGACCGCCCTATGGTCAAACGTCAGTGATAAAGGCATGATCTTGCCTATCACTATTTGTCCATTCCTAGGGATTGCGACTTCCCTGCTGCGCCCGCAACCCAGAATCGCGACGGCCGGAGGCACGATGATGGGCGTGGCATAGCGCCCGGCGATCATGCCAAAATTTGACAAAGTCATGGTTGCACCTTGCAAATCTTTTTGAGCGATTGTACGTGTGCTGACGGATTGCTTGTATTCATTGATCAGTTTTCGTAATTCATCATCCGCGCGCGATTCCGCATTTTTGATGACCGGGACGAATAATCCTTCCACCGAATCTACCGCAAGACCTATATGAACTTCCTTGAATACCTTGCGTTCCAGAGATTTGCCATCAAACCACGCATTTAGCGCCGGTTCCGCTGCCGCCGCCGCCACCATCGCTTTAATAATTCTCACCGTGATATCCGTCTTGGGTAACATGCCGGTAAGATCCACATCTTCCACAATCGTCACCGGAACCACTTCGCGATGGGATTGTGCCATCGTTTGCGCCATCACTCTGCGCACTCCACGCAAAGCTTCGGTTGCTCCCTCAAGCTGGGCTGTTTGTGGTTTGGCTTCAAGAAACTTTTTAACATCATCCGCGGTAATCAGACCCTGAGGCCCGGTGGGTGTGACCTGATTCAAGTCCACACGCAGCTGTTGCGCAAGCACTCTCGCCGCCGGCATGGCTTTGACTGCCTGCGGCCTGGTTTGTGCAGCGCCAATGATCACATCACCGTCATCCCATTTCTTTTCACTGGTCTCCAGTTTTCCAACCACGCTACCCTTGTCAGCGGTGGCTTCATCCACTTCGTAAGTAATCAATGGCGCACCAGTTTTGATGATTTCATTGACTTTGCCATGCAGCTGGCTGATCTTGCCAGCGTAAGGTGATGGAACATCTACTACCGCTTTTGCCGTTTCCATTGAAACCAGCGGCTGATCCACTTTTACCACATCACCGGCCTTGACATACCATTCACGAATTTCCGCTTCAGCAAGACCTTCGCCTAAATCGGGTAAATGAAAAATTTTCATGCATACTCCATAAGACGCGAAACCGCGTCAATAATTCGTTGTTCACTCGGAATATAATATTTTTCGAGTTTTGCATAAGGCACGATGGTATCAAATCCGGCGACGCGTTCTGGCGGTGCCTTCAGTGAAAACAATGCCTTTTCGGCCAGTTGCGCCATAATTTCCGCGCCCACCCCGCAGGTCAGCGGCGCTTCATGCACCACCACGCAGCGTCCGGTTTTTTCAACCGAAGCAAGTATCGTATTCATATCCAATGGCTTGATGGTTGCCACATCGATCACTTCTGCGCTAACGCCGGATTGCTGCAGAGAATTTGCCGCAGCAAGCGTTTCTTTTACCATGGCGCCCCAGGTCACGAGGGTGACGTCTTCACCGACACGCAGCGTAAAACACACATCTAGCGGCAATGCCTTGCCGTCATTTTTTACTTCTTGTTTTGCAAAACGGTAAAGCCTTGACGGTTCCAGAAATATCACCGGGTCCGGATCGCGTATGGCGGCAAGCAGCAGACCATAGGCACGCGCGGGCGATGAAGGCACCACCACCCGCAGGCCAGGTGTATGCGCAAAATACGCCTCTGTACTTTCGGAATGATGCTCAGGCGCATGAATACCGGCTCCAAAAGGCGTGCGAAACACCACCGGGCAAGTCAATCGTCCCCGAGTACGATTACGCATGCGCGAAGCATGGTTGATAATTTCGTCAAGCGCAGGATAGATAAAGCCCATAAACTGGAATTCAGCAACAGGTTTCAACCCGCGTGCCGCCATGCCCACAGCAAGACCCGCGATCATGGATTCCGCAAGCGGAGTATCGAGCACCCGTTCAGCTCCAAACTTGTCAAGCAAACCAACCGTCGCGCGAAACACGCCGCCATTTTTTGCGACATCCTCGCCCATGACAATCACATCAGGATTTGCTTCCATTTCATATGCAAGTGCCTGATTCACTGCTTCTACTAAAGTAATTTCAGCCATGAACGACATTCTCCAAATCTTTTAACATCTCGCGTTGCGCGGCGTAAGCTTCCGGTAAACGGGCATAAAGGTAATCAAACATGGATGCAAGAGGCTGTGGCGTGACTGAAAGATATTCATTGACAGCCTTGTCCACTTCAGCGGCGCATTCAGCCTGCAGCATTTCTTCCTGCTGTTCCGACCATGCTTTTAGTTGTTCAAGATAACGGCGCAAGCGCGCGACAGGCTCCTTCTTCCATTCCTGCTCACGCAATGATTTTGGCTCATAACGACTGGCATCATCTGCAGTAGTATGATCGTGCTGGCGATAGCAGACCATTTCCAGTAACCGTGGTTCACCTCTCTCTCTAGCGCTCTTCAATGCTTCAACAGTCCTATGTTGGACCGCAATAATGTCATTGCCATCGACTTGTTCACCTGAAAATCCGGCTGCGATCGCTTTTTGTGCAATTGTATGGGCCGCTGTCTGCACCTCCCGTGGAACTGAAATCGCCCATTGATTGTTACAAACCACAAATACAATAGGCAGCTTCCAGGCGCCGGCCACATTAATGGCTTCATAGAAATCGCCCTGAGATGTCGCGCCATCTCCAAACAAAGAAAGCACAGCCCGATTTTCCTTGCGAAATTTCACAGCATAGGCAGCTCCTGCTGCATGCAGGGTTTGGCTGCCAATGGGCACGCTATAGGGAAAATCTTCACTGTCATAACAATTGCCGCGCTCATCTCCACCCCAATACTGCAAAATCTGGGATAATCTTACGCCACGCTGAATCAGAGTTCCCATATCACGATAATACGGAACAAAGATATCATCCTTGGCCAAAGCATTGCCGACCCCGACAAACACTGCTTCCTGGCCGCGGGTGGAAGGATAAGTGCCTAATTTTCCCGTGCGTTGTAACGCAATGGCTTTGGTATCCATCGCTCTGACCAGTACCATGAGCTTGTACAATTTCTGCAGTGTTCCAGTATCCCTGGCTACTTCCGGCGCTTCATCCGCCAGCTGGCTTTCTTCGTTAAGGTATTGATAATAGGGGATTTCGAAATGATCTATAATTTTCACGAGTGGAACTCCCTTCTATTTAAAATTCAGTTGGGTCCCGTTACAAACGCAACGGCGTTGGTATAACGACGTGTGCAAGACAACGTTGAGATGATGCCAACGATATTGATAGTATTTATACTTGATCCAACCAGCGCCTAAAAAATGACTGGCAACAAGATTAGCCATCAAGGAAAATAGAGTCAAGCAAGGAGTAAGAAATCATGGCAAAAAGGATAGCTGTGGTAACCGGTGGAATGGGAGGCATAGGACATGCCATTTCCAGGGAGTTATATGATCACGGCTACCGGGTGGTTGCGGGATACAGCCGTAAACATGAAGCCGCTCTTGAATGGCACTCAGAGCAAAAGAAAGCCGGTTATGACTTTGACATCGCCTACGCCGATGTCACAAATTTCAAATCCTGCGAAGAAATGATTGCAAAAATCGAAAGCGGTCTCGGAGCGGTGGATATTTTGGTAAATAATGCCGGAATAACCCGCGATCACGCCTGTTGCAAGATGTCCCAGGAAGAATGGGATCTTGTCATTCTCACCGATTTAAGTAGTGTCTTCTATATGACCCACGCGGTCATCAACGCAATGAAAGCACGAAATTATGGACGCATTATAAACATATCATCCATAAACGGACAAAAGGGTCAATTCGGCCAAGTCAATTATTCGGCCGCTAAAGCCGGCATCCACGGATTCACCAAGGCATTGGCATTAGAAGTCGCAAAACATCACATTACTGTGAACACCATCTCGCCAGGCTATGTCGCCACTGATATGGTCATGGCGATACAAGATGACATCCGGGAAAAAATTATTGCTCAAATTCCGATGGGGAGACTCGCGGAGCCGGAAGAAGTCGCGCGCGTGGTGTCCTTTCTTGCGGATGAAAGAAACAGTTATATCACCGGCGCCAACATTGCCATTAACGGCGGCCAATACATGATGTAGTATCATAAATCTATGCATGACAAGATCAAGCACAGGATATTTCCTTACCAAAGTCTGGCGGTATTTCTGACGCGGCTGTGCGAGTGCCCGTCTTTTGATACCTTGCAGCAGTCACTTATATCGAGGGACAGCGCGTGGCAAACATACGCATTATAAAGAAATATCCTAACCGCAGGCTCTATGATACCGAGCTGGGTGTTTACATCACCTTGGATGATGTAAAACAGCTGGTATTTGACAGAGTCAATTTTCAGGTAATCGATGCGCGCACCAGCAAGGATTTGACACAAGGAACACTTTTGCAGATCATCACAGAACAGGAAACCAGTTCCACACCGATCTTCACCACGCCCCTCCTTCAAGATTTGATTCGTTCCTACCATGAAAAGTCGCAAAACCTGTTTAGCCGGTATCTTGAACAAGCCATGCATTTATTCCTTGATCAAAAACAATTTTTCCAGCACCAGTGGATGGCTTATCAACAATTACTTTCAAACCCCGAACTGCTGCAGCAGCTGGTGAAAAAGCAGAAACCCGTCCCCAAAGGATCGGAGCAAGCCATGCGTAAAAAATCACGCAGTAAGAAAAAATAATTATAAATTAGAATTACTTACAATATATGTTCCTTTCCCAAATTTGACAGGATTGCGATTCTCGCCTAAAGTAAATATAAGGATGTTGCAGTGCACAATTTTTAAATTCATCGGAGGGCCAGAATATGTATCACGAAGGTTTTGATCAATTTTTCAAGATAAATAAAAGCTTCACCGCTCCGGTCAGCGAATGGAATAAGACGCTTAATGAAATCGGCAAACGCATAGCCGAGCAAAACCTGGAAATTATTGGTGAAAATTTTAACAGGGTTTCCAGTCAGCTAAAACGTCTCAGCAGTGTGCGAAAGCCGGAAGATTTTCTTAACCTCCAAAAAGATTGTTTGAGTGAAAACATTTCCGCCAGTATCGATATTACCCAAAAAATAGCTCACCTGGCCATGGAAAACATGGAAGAAATCGCCAAGCTCTGGGGTACGACCGCTGCTAAAATTACGGAAAAAGCTGTTGAGAAAGCACAAAAATTTACGGAAAAACCGGAAAAGACGGAGAAGATGAAATAATCACACCCTGTGCTGCGATAAGAGGTACACTATTAAAATGATCTCTGAAACCGGAGATTGGCAATGCTAGACGCACACTGGGAAGAAAAACACGAAAAAGCCGAAGCGGTAGACAGATCATTACAAGTCGCTGTCAGTAAATTCACCGGTGGTATTTCTCCGGCAGCGTTAATGATTGCGTTCTTTGACTGGTATTTTCATTTGCTCATCCATCCCGCCAAGCAGATGGAGCTGTATCAGTTATATCAGGACAACCTGTTGCATCTGTTTAATCAATTTATGGGCCATCTCAGCGGTGACGCCAGCGGCGAATATTGCATTATTACCTCGCCCCAGGACAAACGCTTTACAGGGAAGCGCTGGCAGGAATTTCCATACTCATTCTATTATGAATCGTTTCTCCTGGTACAAAACTGGTGGCATGTTGCCGCGTCGAAAGTGCGTGGAGTAAGCCGCCATCACGAAGACGTGGTTGATTTCACCTTGCGTCAGATCCTGGATATGCTGTCGCCCGCCAATTCCGTATTGACCAACCCTGAAATCCAGCAAGCCGCGATAGAACAGAATGGTGAAAATTTCCTGAAAGGGCTGGAAAATTTTCTTGAAGACATCGAGCGCAATCTGGCGAACAAACCCCCGGTCGGATCTGAAAATTTTGTGATCGGTGATAATATTGCCGCCACACCTGGGAAAGTGATTTATCGCAATCAACTGATTGAACTCATCCAGTATTCCCCTGTTACAGATAAAGTCTATGCCGAACCCGTGCTAATCACGCCCGCATGGATTATGAAATATTATATTCTCGATCTCACGCCCAAGCATTCACTCGTGAATTATCTTGTCAAAAAGGGTCACACCGTTTTCATGATTTCATGGAAAAATCCCAAACGCAAAGACCGTAACCTTGGCATGGAAGAATATCTCAACCTTGGCATTATGTCTGCGCTGGATGTGATTTCATGTATTCTGCCCAGACAGAAAATCCATCTTGTCGGTTATTGCCTTGGAGGAACACTCGCATCCATTGCTGCAGCGACACTGGCACGCGACAATGATAACCGGCTGGCAAGCATGACCTTGTTCGCAGCCCAGACGGATTTCACAGAGCCAGGCGAACTGGGTTTGTTCATCGATGAAAGTCAAATCACTTTTCTGGAAAGCATCATGCAGGAAAAGGGGTATCTTGACACTCATCAAATGGCGGGCGCTTTTCAGCTTCTGCGCTCAAATGATTTAATCTGGTCACGCCTGATTCATGATTACATGCTGGGAGTGCGCAAGCCATTGACCGATCTCATGTCATGGAATGCTGACGCAACGCGCATGCCCTATAAAATGCACTCCGAATATTTGCGAAGATTATTTTTGCACAACGAACTCGCGGAAGGAAAATTCATTGTTGCCAACAAGCCAATTGCGCTGACGGATATTTCCATACCCATTTTTGTTGTGGCGACGGAACGAGACCATGTGTCTCCCTGGCATTCCGTGTTCAAGATCAATCTCTTGACGAACAGCGATGTTACTTTCGCGCTGACCAGCGGAGGACATAATGTCGGCATAGTCAGCCTGCCATCCAAAACCACCAAACGGCATTACCGGATCTCCACCTTGAAAGAAAATGACAGATTCATAGACGCAGACAGCTGGTATCAGAATTCAAAAGTGTATGAAGGTTCATGGTGGCCCGCTTTTGAAAAATGGCTGGCGAAAAAATCGGGTAAAAAGATTGCCCCCCCCGAAATGGGATGTGAAAAGGAAGGCTATCTTCCTTTGGAAGATGCTCCTGGTTCTTATGTGCTGCAAAAATAATTCCTGGAACGCCTGGTTTGCTAACATGTGTGCCAAATAACTGTCTCGCAGCCGAATCAATAGAAGCGCTCACGTAACTATGCTGGTGCGCGCGCTCTCCATCAATATGCTTTCACTATCACCCGGGTTCCCCGGTAATGATTGCCTGAATTAGGGCCTTCAATGAAATCATACCGCAGCCATTCCGCATCATTCACATACATGCGCACGCATCCATGGCTAGCATTATAACCTGGCAGTCCATTCGGCTCTCCATGCAATGCCTGTCCATTCTGAAAATACATGCAATAAGGCATGGGGGCTCCTCCGTCAGGCAGTGGAAACTTGGTTGAATAACAATCACTGCTTCCCAATGAGTAAACGCGAAATGAACCCTCATGAGTGCGGCACTCCCTGTCAATATCGCGGCAATAATCTGCTCCTGCCGAAGCAGGACCCCACCTCACCAAAACACCCTCTGCGTCATACGCACCCCAGGCATGGCTCGCTGGATCAACAATGACAATTTTTTCTCCTGGCGAAGGGACATTGAGAGGAAACGGTGAAAAATCCATAATATCAGCTTCAGCGAGATTATCAGGAACAGCCAGTGTAATACCAGGATAAATCTGTGTATTCATCCTGTTGACCCGCATGACTATACCCCTGTCATGATCATCAGGAAAAAGAGACCGCCAAGATTGATTTCCCTTAACACGCAAACAATGAAACCCGGGTGTTTTGCAGATTTTTTTCCCATAGGACGCGGACAGGGCGAGAACCGGAAACATAAGCGAAGCGATTATCAGCAATTGCAGCAACCTTACTCGGTTTCGCATATTAAAACTCCTAAACATTCCTTCTTCTATCATTATTAGTGTACCTTAATCATGGCAATTTATAAGGTATAAGTAGGCTTATTCCAGCAAATATAGTATTTTTATTAAAACAACACATCCCGATAGGAGACACTTTGACCATCCTTGCTTTTTCTGCCTTACTTCTTTTCTTTTCATTTCTTGCCGGCCTGGTGGGATCACTAACCGGACTGGGAGGAGGTGTCATTATTATTCCGGTTCTGGTCCTGCTGTTTCATGTCAATATTCATTATGCGATGGGAGCATCATTGATTTCTGTTATTGCAACTTCATCGGGCACCGCCGCCGCATATCTGCGCGAAGGTTATACAAATGTACGCATTGGCATGTTTCTTGAAACCGCGGCAGTCATTGGCGCCGTCACAGGCGCCTTGTTAATCGCTGTGGTTTCAAAAACCTTTCTGTCCGTCTTGTTCAGCTTTCTGCTGTTTTTTTCTGCCTATATGACCAGTAAACGCAGGGAAGAGCATGAACAATATACACAATCGCATCCCTGGGCGGTCGCGCTTAAACTGGACGGCACCTATCCTGAAAAACAACAACTGGTAAACTATCATGTCCAGAATGTTCCTCTTGCCTTGTTGATAATGGGATTTGCCGGCCTGATCGCGGGCCTGCTGGGCGTCGGTTCCGGAACCCTTAAAGTATTGGCCATGGACCAGGCGCTACGATTGCCTTATAAGGTCGCCACCACCACCAGTAATTTCATGATTGGAATCACAGCCGCTGTCAGCGCCGGAATTTATTTTTCGCACGGGTACATCAACCCCGCCATCGCATTCCCTGTCATGCTGGGAGTGATAGCCGGAGCATTTTCTGGCGCCAGAATTCTGCCCAAATTACATAATCGTGTCTTGCGCCTGCTGTTCAGTATAATAATCTGCATTATTGGCCTGCAAATGCTATACAAAGCGGCCGCCGGAACTCTCTAACAGGATGGGTATGCAAACAAATAAGACAATGGAAGAAATCATGGGGCTCATTCTCACCGCAGGCATGATGATTGCGTGCTGCATGGTGATTATCGGCGGTTCCATGTATCTATACCAAAACGGCGGCAACAGCCTGCAGTCAGAATTATTTCAGACAGAAAACTATCACACCAGTATCGCCATGATCTGGCACACGGCTTTGTCGTTTTCCCCTATGGGAATCATCGAATTGGGTCTGCTGACTTTGGTCGGCACACAAGTAGTACGCGTCGCCATGCTGGTCTGGTATTATGGCGTCACGCACGATTTTTGGTTTGCCTCTATCAGCCTGTTTATTCTGGTTACACTTGTTTACAGTTTTTTCTGGCGGACATGAAAATAAATATCAGTACTTATCGGAGTTTTCCATGACTTTTTTCAACCGCATGACTAAATCCAAACGATTTAAGAAAATAATGGTCGCTGCTTTTTTCGTACTTAGCGGCGGTGTTTGGCTGGGTTACTGGATTTACGGGCATTATTATGTCAGCACCGATGACGCTTACCTGAATGCAAATGTCATACAAATTGCCCCGCGGGTTTCCGGCAAAGTCATCAAGGTCTACATCAACAATAATCAATATGTCAAAAAGGATCAGCCCCTTTTTGACATCGATCCCGAACCATTTCAACTGGCTGTCAACTCTGCCCAGGCACAATTGAATCTGAGCAATGCGGAGCTGGACAATGCCACCCTGACAAAAAACAGAGTATTGACTTTGGCGGAGAAAAAATTTGTATCGACACAAGAAGGTGACAATGCCGTATCGGAATACAAGACTGCTCAGGCAAAAGTTGAAGAGTCTAAAGCCAGGCTCGATCAGGCAAATCTGGATCTGAGATATACGCGTGTGATCTCTCCCGCAACAGGCTGGGTCACAAATGTCAGTCTGAATGGCGGTGATATCGTACACGCTAATCAGGCATTATTTGCCCTGATCAGCGATGATAAATTCTGGGTGGACGCCAATTTCAAGGAAACACAATTGGAAGCTATCAAACCGGGTCAGACAGCGACTATTGTAACTGACCTGTATCCTGGCCATCCCTTTAATGGCGTCGTGGAAAGTATCAGCGGCGGCACCGGATCGGCTTTTTCACTGCTCCCGCCGCAAAATGCGACCGGGAACTGGGTCAAGGTCACACAAAGAATTCCTGTGCGCGTATTGATACTGAATCCGGATGTGAATTTGCCATTGCGTATAGGCAGTTCAGCAACCGTTACCGTTCATCTGCGTCAATACCTTTATCAAAAACCCTGATACTGACTCACGTTGACTGAAATGGATTCATCATGACGGAAGAGCTTTATAAGAAGGTTACACCGCTGGACCGCTGGCTAATTACTTTTGTCGTCATGTCAGCAACTCTGATGCAAGTCATTGACACAACGATAGTCAATGTCGCGTTACCACACATGCAAGGCTCCCTGGGAGCATCGTCAGACGAAATTACCTGGACACTGACCAGCTATCTGGTTTCTTCAGCTATTTTCATGCCCTTGACCGGATACCTCTCTGACAGGCTTGGAAGAAAGCGCTATTTGATTATCTCAATTGCGGGTTTCACCCTGGCATCCGCTTTATGTGGCGCTTCTGTCACGCTGGCGGAGATTGTGATCTTTCGTCTGCTGCAAGGAGTGTTCGGCGCTGGTCTAGTCCCCCTTTCTCAAGCCATTCTGGCCGACATCTTCCCGCCGGATGAGCGCGGCAAGGCCATGGCCATCTGGGGAGTCGGCGTCATGGTCGGTCCCATTCTTGGTCCAACGCTGGGCGGATATCTGACAGATGTCACGACGTGGAGATGGACATTTTACGTCAACGTGCCAGTCGGCTTGTTTACCTTGCTGCTGACCAACATTCTTCCTGATACGCCAAAAAAGCGCCGCGAAATGGACTGGTTAGGGCTCATCCTGATATCCATGGCGATAGGCGGACTGCAATATGTTCTCGATCGCGGAAATTCTGACGATTGGTTTAATTCTACCAGTATCTGTATTGTCACGTATCTTGCAGCATCGGGGTTGCTTGGGTTTTTTTTCCATTCCATGCAGGAAAAATCACGCAGCGTGTTTGATTTGAAGATTTTCAAGGACAGGAATTTTGCGGTTGCCAGTATCTTATTATGTATTTTTGGTTTGGGCTTATATGGCATGATGGTCATACAACCCATCATGATGGAAGGTTTGCTTGATTATCCTGCGTTGACAACAGGCCTCATGATGGCTCCGCGCGGGATCAGCGGCATGATCAGCATGCTGCTGGTAGGAAGACTGATTACCCATATGGATGCTCGTTTGCTGATTATCTTCGGGATATTGATCAGCGTCATAGGCATGGCCATTGGCACTTACTATTCCATAGACAATATCAGCCCTTTTTGGCTGATCTTCCCCATGTTGCTGCAAGGATTTGGACTTGGAATGGTGTTTGTACCGCTATCCACCGTTGCTTATTCGACACTCAGTGTCAGCCTAAGAACAGAAGCCGCCGGATTATTCAGTCTGTTGCGCACCATTGGAAGCTCTATTGGTATTTCCATTGCCGTCACTATTGCAACACGAGGCACCCAACTCTTCTGGAATCAGTTGGGAGGATTTATCACGCCTTACAATCCGCTGGTTTATGACTACCTCGCGCCATTGCATTTAAAACCCACAGATCCTCTGGGATCAGCATTACTAGGCAAGCTCTTGTTTCGCCAGGCACAAATGCTGTCGTTCGTTAATGTATTCGCTGTAATCATGTGGTGTTTTATTTGCATGATCCCGCTCGTACTGTTAATCAAAAAAGTCAGGCCTTCTACACGGATAGTCAGAGAGCTGGCTGAATAAAAAACCTGCGTGTTTGCTACCCGGCACTAGTAACCCGTGGCTTTAATGTCAAACTCGCCTATGTACTTGGGTGTACGCACTACTCCTGTTTTGATGTGTCCATCATCATACAGATTGATCCAGCGATAACCCGGAGGAAGATTTTCCAGACCAAAATGATCTTGATTTCTCATGAATTGAAAGCAGGTGGACGGGGTCGAGTAACAGTGTATACCGTTTACTTCCTTGTCAAATTCCTGATGGACATGGCCAAACAACACGTTTTTCAATTTAGGGAAACGGGAAATGATATTCCATAGCTCATCCGCATTGGTGAGGCCGAGATTATCCAGCCACCGGCTTCCAACAGGAATTGGTTGATGGTGAAACAGAACAATGGCATGGTGTTCCGGATAAGTGTGCAGACAATGCTGTAAATAATTTAACTGTTCATGCGCAAGAAATCCTTCCACCGCTCCTGGTTTATGAGAATCCAGCAATATAAACTGCCAGTTTTTGGTGACGATGTGGCGGTCATTGGAGATCAGCCCGCGCGGATAAACTTGCGCCATGACTTTGGGATCGTCATGGTTACCCGGGACACAGTATATCGGCACGTTAAATACGCCCAGCATTTCAGCCACACGAACATAAGCAGGCTCGGAATAATCCTGGGATAAATCACCCGAATGAATGATAAAATCGAACTTTTCTGTATCCTGTTTTAATTGTTCAAGTACGCCTTCCAGACTTTTATGTGGCTGGACACCCAATAACGCCTTGTCCTTATCGGAAAATAAATGGGTATCGCTGATCTGAATTATCCTTAATGGACCATGACTCATGCTAAAATCCTTTCATCGCTCATAGGCTATGATAGCTGGTACTCGCGCAAAAAAACAAATACTTGTGTTCGTTATTGTCTAGACGAGATTGTCATCCGGTCTGACTTTCCGTTTCTGATCAGCTGCCCCTGAGCATGGCCGCCACCATACACAAGCACGAAATCACTATGGCAACAGCGACAGGCAAAGCGATTGATAAGATGGCACCATTAAAAAACAGACTGGCAATCAAACTTCCCAAAACCGCGAAGCCTGTCCATAACACGGTGAATAAGGCGACACGCACACCCATGGGCTCCTCACTCGCTTCGATAATTGAACGGTTAAGCGGTGCAAAACATAATGCCGAGCCGAAAGAATAAATTGTCATGGCAATGACAAATAGAACCAACTTATCCGGGAATACAATCGCAAAAAGCAGTGCAAGCAGTCCGCCGCACAATGTAATCCCTAAGCCGCCGAGTATCAATGATTTTACCTCCACCCATTCCAGTAAATACTTGACCCAGTGATTGCCTAAAATATAAGCAGCAAAAACTTCAGCCTGGATAAGTCCAAACACTAACGGGCTATAATGAAAGCTTTCAATTACCAGCAACGGTCCCGCGGTGATCCAGACAATAAAACCCATAAATGTAAAACCCAGCACTAGCAAAAGAAGCATGAAAGTCTTGTTAGTCAAAATTCGCCAGTACTGTTTAAAAAGCGTCCCGAAATGGACAGGATGACGTTTTTCAGGAGGATGAGTTTCAGGCATCCACTTGTTCAAAAAGAATATCGCCAAAGCGGCCCATGCGGCGATGATCCAGAAGATACCGCGCCAGCTGGAAAAATATAAGACGATGCTGCCAAGGAGCGGGCCCAGCGCGGGAGCAAGTACGGTGATACTACTCATCAAAGCAAGGATTCGGATCGCTTCTTTCTGCTCATAAAGCTCATGTATGCACGCATACCCTGCCACCATCATGGAAGGTATGGCTGCTCCTTCTACAAATCTTGCGGCCAATAGAGAATTGGCATTCGTGGTCAGGGCACAGACAACCGTCGCTAATGTATAGATGACACCGCCTGTTAATAATACCAGCCTGCGTCCGTATCTGTCAGAAATCACACCCATGACAAGCGGCAGACTGGCAGAACCAACAAACCAGGTCGTTAATGTCCATTGCGCCTGTTTCATTGATAAATTCAATTCCCGCATCATGTCAGGCAGCGCAGGTAAATACATATCATTCGAGAGATACGTGGCTATTTCGTACAAGACCAACAAAAACGGGAAGAGCAAGGGCTTGATTTTCGCTGTCATCTGGTATTCCTGAATACTTGTTATTTTTGGTGGAATGTATAACCCAATAGGCACGACTTGATTATATATCCAACCCGATACGCATTCGACTTTTGTTTTGACTCTTGACCAGGTAATCGCTTGCTCGCTTCAATCCGGGATAATATTGCTACAGTCCAGTAGATTTTTAAATGATTTATGCATAATCTACGAAGGTATTTTTTATTAAGAGTCAGGGAGGAAATAGGGATGAAAAAAACCAAGGTCATGGCTTTCGCATGTTTGAGCCTGTTGGCTTACCTGAATCAAGCCGGCGCAACGATTCCCAATACGGACCATCCCACGACTTTTCTCGGGCCCGCACTGCGGCTTGGGTTCAGCAATTATATGAATGACACCACCGCTTATGCGCTCGCAGCCGAGCTGGGCATAAGGAATTACCGGTTAGACGGTACGTTTGGGTGGCAAATCACTTATAATCAACGCGTCAAATTAACCGCAGAGTATCTTCGCCAAGATATTACCTATGCTTTTTTTGATGGAAATTCCGACCAGTGGGTCCATCAGGGAGCTATCGGCGCCGAGTACGAGCATGATTTCAATGATTACCTGCTCAATCCCCAATTTACCTTGGGCGCCTATCTGTCGCACGCACCCAGTAAAACCTTGCGTACCGACTTGGGAACTTATACCAATGCAGATGGTATCATGCAGCCGTTCAGAGAATTAAAGCGAATTGCAGGATCAAATGCAGGCGGTTTGAGTCCGGGCGTCAGCTTCAGCGCGTGGCCCGGCGCTAAAATCAACGCGGAATTGAATTATGATAAAGTTCATTATGACACAGAGTACGTTGATTCGGAAAATCCAACAGGGTTTGGCGGCACTGTCAGCGTCCATCAAGCGATTACCGATGACTTTGGGGTCCGCCTGCTGGCTGCAATCCGTCAGCCATTCAATAATTATCAGGCAAACTTCACCCTGGGTAACGTGCCTTTTTACGGCAAATGGGCATTTGGATTCAATACAGCCTATACAGTGGGTAAAAATGCTCTGCCAAGCACTTACATCGTTGGCATCAGTGCCGATTATTTCATGGAACAAATCTCAGAAAGTCCTTACACACATACTGACGGGATAGACAGATATATCAGCGCACGTGACAATGTTGACTTTAAAGGTGTGTCATCCCTGTCTCAGCAAGCTGAAAGACAAGATTTTCTTTCATGGGTATCAAGGCCTGCGGTATACATGCCGCAAGTATTGGCCATTGCTGACTCCAGGGTCAGCTGCCAGGATGGTGAAGCTCCAACCGCACTAAACAGTACATTGCCGCCTGATTTTAACACCACGGAATTGTCAGGTATTAACCTTGCCAATAACTTCACCGGCAGCAATCTGACGTTTGCTGTCGTTTCGGTGACGCCTGACCCGCAATTTTTCCCCAGCGACTTCGTCAATATGACTGCCAACGGCACACTGACTTATGATGCATCCACCGCGGTAAATGATGACAGACAATATTTCGCCACCATCAGCGCTGCCAATACTTGCGGAGTGGCCTATTCCAGCATCACGCTTGGCCCGATCCCCGAGTAAATAAGTCAGATGTGGAGCCAGGTTTGTTGAATTTCCCGAGCGGCCATCTTATATTTAAACATGTTTTAATGTTTTTTAACGTGAATGATGAAAACATTGGATGTGACAACGATTCGCCGGTCAATCAGAATTTCCGTGAACTCGGCGTAATAACCCGATTTAACCAGGCAATTGTTCCTCACGTTGATTTGGGATTGGTCGCCGCAATCCGCCGCCACCCTTTCAACCATTATGAAATCGGAATAGGCAGGCTTAACCAAGGAGGAATGAGGTTATGCTGATAGTGAAAACACAAAAATGGCTGGCTATTTGTGCTGTGGTTTTATCCACCCTCTCATCACCCGCTTCCGCGGCGGAAGAATTCGCGCCTGTGTCCGGATTTGCGCGATCTTTTATTTTAGGAACAGAATTATCAGATGCGACCATCACTGTTCTGGAGTCAGGGTTGAAATTAAAAACGGACAGTCATGGACGCTTCGGGCCATTCCTGTATCCCGTCGGCAAGCCAATCACATTGCTATTTGAAAAATGGGGGTATAAAACGACTCAATCTGGTACATTTATCGTTCCGCGCGACGGCTTGACCGGGCCTCATGACAATATCACATTTCAAATTCCGTCCATTGAAACGTATTATCTGCTTTCCACCATCATTGGCGTTGACTTTGACAAGAATAGTTGTCATGTGGTCACGACCGTCATGGCATACGGGAAAACACTGGATGATCCCGAGCAGGGCGAGCCTGGTGCCAAAATCACGTTAACACCATCTGTTAATGTAACACCATTCTATTTTGATATTTTTGAGGAGGGACCTTTGAAGGGAAAAACCAACCCCTTTACAAAAGGCCTTACTCTGACAACCCGGGATGGAGGGGTTGGTTTTTATAATCTTCCGCCACGAGAAGAACCTTATACCCTCTCGGCTGAAAAAAACGGTGTGATGTTCACTCAGGCCCGGTTTATCTGCCGCAAAGATGTATTTATCAACATCAGCCCGCCAGGCGGACCCATGGCAACACAATAGAAACACACACCATGCCTGCGCGCACTACATGATGTAAGAATCCTTACGACTGTCGCTTATAGACCTGGAAGCGGTAATCGGCATCCGTCCAATTGCTTTTGCTGCCCTCCAGACTTGTCATATAGCGGTAGGGTTTCCAGGCTGTTCTGAAATGTTCATTTCTTAAAAAATAATTCAGATAATCAAATGGTATCTGTTCCCCTTTCAACTTGCCTTGCCTCGTATGAAATACGGTAAAGCCAAGTTTACTCTGGTTAACGTCCACAAAAACATATTCCGGCTTTTTGATGCTCAGATCTTCTGCGACCATCTCGATCAGAAAATGACTATCTCGCGCCCGCTGCTCCGAAATTTGCTTTACGCTCATATAAGGTTGTTTGATAATCCCGCCCAGACCCAGAAAATGTGAAAATCGCGATGATGACGTCGTATCACCGGCGTATTGAATGACAGGAAAGACATACTTGATATCTGTAGTAAAAAAATAAACAGACTGATGGCTTGCGTTGACTTTGAGAAAGGTAATCAATTTTTCCATCCGCTGTTTGACCAAAACAAACTTGGCATAAAAATTAGTCAACGCGTAACTGGGATAACTGAGTACCAGCATGGCTACCACCAGGGTCAACAGGTGTTCTAACTGCCGTTCCAGAGTTCTTATTATCAAAAAATAAAATGACAAAACCATCAATGCAGTAGTCAGAAAAAATCGATGTTCCATCAAAAAAGTATTCTGTATAAAGTCCGATATTAAATAATTTATGATCAATATGAATATTAATGATATAAGAATAAACAATTTTTTGTAGTTTTGCCTTGTTACACAGATTAAATACGTTGTGCCAATGAATAAACCTGCAAAAAATACATAATACGCCAATGAATTGAAAATCAACGTCGTCCATATTGATGCTGAATAATGAACCAGAAAAAAGAAAGTCAGACTGCCCAGCATGCCCATTAGAATGTAATCACGCTTGGTATATGGTGTTGTTAAACGCAGACTAAATAATAAGCCCAGCAGCAAAATTGCCATGGCATAAGCGGGGAATAATCGATAATACCAAGGTGTGCGTTGTACCAGAAAAGCTATGATATCTCCCACAAGAGCAATCACTAATATCCCGCTAAAGGCTTTTTGTGAATTAGCGCGATATTGCAGTAAAAAGAAGATGATTGGAATAAGGCAAAAAAGCATATATTGATTGAAGAGCATCAATGCCCAGGGATAAGCACTAGTCAAAAAACACCAGCGCGCAGCATAAGGCATGACAATGTAAAGATAATCCGGATGACGGACAAACAGTGTTGTCAGATAGATAACAAGTAAACTGCTCAATCCCAGGGTTTCCGGCCGCAGCCAAGCCTTGATGCTGCGCTGATTCACATGATAATAGACTTCTATTAGAAACCATGTTATTAAAAAAAACGGCTTGATAAAAAAGCCTAACCCCGCGTAAACACCTAACAGAAATGCATTTCCAGATGGAAATGTATCACCCTGAACTCGTATCGCCATCATCAGCAAATACGGTAATGTAAATATCAATAACAAGTGTTCTCTCTGCCCAAATTCATACAGCGGCAAGATCATAAAGACAAAAGCCACACATACCATAAAAAAATGATGCAGGGCTGCATTTTGTCTTTGAAAAATTCTCAGAACTAACACGTTGCAAATCACCAGTGAAATGCTCGCAAGTATATAAATATAAACCCTCAAGGAAATCATCAGGTTCAAATGGAAAAATTTTGTGAGTAATACCGGCGGAACATACAGATATAATATCAGCGGAGGGTTGTTTTCAAAAAAATCACTTTTATATGAACCTCCCGCAAGTAATCGCCGGGATGCTTCCATAAGCCAGCTTACATCCCAGTTAAAATACAAATTTGACTGCGCAATCCATGTCAATGCATAGATTGCAATGAATATGCTGATTAAATAAATATTGTCTTTATTTCTCGCAACTATCCCTGTCACGCATTTGATCCTGATTCAAGATAATGATTCAAATCATTATATGTCAGACTGTGTCCGCCAATTATCTGAATACCATTTCAACAGTTTTTCACCTTTATGCCGCAGCCAGTGTCAGCACCGCTATCCATGCAACATCGCGCCGGTGTCGTATTCACTGTAATGACATCTTCCCATTTATACAAGCCATAGTTACATGCATGCATACGATAGGAAAAGTGAACATAAATCTTGGCCAGGTTCATTATGACCAGAGAAGAGATTGGAATTCGTTCTACGTGGAACATGAAATCCCATAAACGTCACATATTACAAAGGTGGACGTTTATGGGAGAGGTTGGTAATGAAATATTTTATAATTATTTACTTATTTAACAATCACTTAAATCAAGCTTCGGTGACCGAAGCAGACTGTCTGAGCAGACGTTGCATGATGCTTGCCCTGATCAGATTACTTTTTACACCCTCTAGCTTGGGGTATTGTTTACGAACATGTACAATTGCCTGCTCGATACGAACCATTAAGGTTTCAGGAACGCGAATACTAACCATGTCACTGAGCTGATCCATATCTTCTGCAATGTCCACCAGGGTTGGATAATCTGATAATGTTAAAAGAGATTCAATTGACTCAATAATCCATTTGCTCTTTCCTCGCATTCCATAACCATCTTCAATAATCCTTTGTTGTAATCGTTGGTGAAGCTTTTTTTGTAATTTAATTGATGTCATTACTTTCTTCTGCATTGTCATACCGCCATTTCAAGTTCCATTAGTTCAATTAATTTACGAAACGCTTTTGTTGTTTGCCGCAAGTCAGCCCAATTAACATTCGAAAAAATTTCCATGTACTTATCATATTCTTTCCGTGAGGTGACACTTTCAATAATGGTTTTTATTACCTCTGTATTCAATGTCGTACCCATGTTAATACGGGATGTGCTTCGCCCGCGGGATGAAGCCTGTATTGTGCTCTTATTCCGTTTCAACAGTTTATGCTGGCTTATTATGCTGCGAATTTCTTTTAAACTCGAACCATTTATACAAGCATCGATCGCTTCTTTTCTGATGTCTGGTGAGGCGATTCCTGCAATAATGGCTGCCTTATCCAGGTTGCGAATATTACCGCTTTGAATTTCAACTTGAACATCTAGTGGTGCATTCAAGGCTGCCAGGTAGTAAGTTGTCTGCGAAAGTGATAGACCAGTAATATTCTTTAACAAAGTAGCCGTCACCTCTATTTCGCCTTGCTGATTCTTATACTCACGAATAATTTCACGTACATTGCCCAGCCTTTCATCCAATGTAAGATCTTCGCGAGCGGTATTTTCAATCCACTGAATCAACTTTAATTCAAATGTCTTAGGCTTTTCATTGAAAACACGAGCATCAATTTCCTGCTTGCCAGCCAATATGGATGCCAAACAACGTCGTTCTCCCGCCACAATGCGGTAAACTTCGCCTAATTTATATACCACAACCGGATTGATCACTCCGCTGGTCTTAATGGTATGCGCGAGTTCCTTCAGTTTTTCCAGTTCATCCTGTTTGCGGGCATATAAAGGATCATCAGGACGAATCCCTGCTCTCACATCGGCTAAATCGATAGCAAGTTTACGTGGATTTTCCGGATCCAGCTCAATACGCGACAGTGGCAGTACAACGTTACGATACATGCCGGCGTTGTTTTCAACAACATGTATGGTCTCACTTAATCCGCGGGTTAAGGCTTCAGAAATACCAAATCGTTTCTTCTTAGTCATGCGAAAATCCTCTCTGCTATATAACTACAAACTTCCATGGCTTCGCTTTTTGCTACGTGTTGTTCTTGAAAGTCGAAAATGGAGCGAGGATTAGAATCGGCGGCATCGACTTCAGCAAAAACAATTCGTTGTGAGAATTTTACCGGTAAGACATATTTTCCGATAGCAGAATTATCTTGCAGACTGGTCAAAATATCTTTATGCAGCCGTGTCTGTTTGAACATATTAGGTAAAATACCAACGAGCTGAAGAGGTCGATTCTTTTCCCGCGCCAGTGATTCTTGCATCCATAACTGCAACATGCCATAAATACCTTGAACAGGCTGTTCTTCCATAACAGAGGGGATAATAATATGCGTGGATGCTTTCATTACACTGATTGTCAGCGGACCTTTAGATGGTGCGGTATCAATCACGACTGCGTCATAAGCGGCGCGGACATCCGAAGAATTTAAAAAGCTCGCTAATTGCTTATGAACTTTTTCCACCACTTCGGATCTGCGAACTGATTCTGCAGCGAGTAATTTTTCTGCATGACCAGGAGCAATGTCCAAATTAGGTACATATGTTGGGTACGGAACAACACCTTGGCCATAGAAAATTTCAGCAATACTGCTTCGTCCATCCCAATCCTGATCTTCAGGATTGGAAGGATCATAATCCGGGTGTATGGGCGGCATTAATCCTTCAGGTGCAGCAGGATCAATTTCCATATGCAAATATTGGTGTGAAAAATTACACTGCGGGTCAAAATCGATACATAACGTGCGCAGACTTTTAGTTTTGCTGAGATATTCAGCCATTAACTTGCTGCAAGTTGTCTTGCCGACACCACCTTTGTTGTTTACAAATGCGATAATTTCCATTTATGACTCCTGTCATTGTATTACGATAAAGCATAATATAT